>NZ_JBIUWJ010000005.1:171323-233714 GCF_044743405.1 Pseudomonas sp. NPDC087626 | reverse complement strand
CATTCACTTGCCAGGCAAGGTCGGTATCGTTTCACGATCAGGCACCCTGACCTACGAAGCTGTGAAGCAGACTACTGACGCCGGTTTCGGTAAGTCGACTTGCGTCGGCATCGGTGGTGACCCGATCCCGGGTTCGAACTTCATCGACATCGTGAAGCTGTTCCAGGAAGACCCGAAGACCGAAGCGATCGTGATGATCGGCGAGATCGGCGGTTCGGCTGAAGAAGAAGCGGCTGCCTACATCAAGGCACACGTGACCAAGCCGGTTGTTTCCTACATCGCTGGTGTGACTGCTCCTCCGGGCAAGCGCATGGGCCATGCTGGCGCAATCATCTCTGGCGGCAAAGGCACTGCAGACGAGAAGTTTGCTGCCCTGGAAGACGCAGGCGTGAAAACCGTGCGTTCGCTGGCAGACATCGGCAAGGCTTTGTCCGAGCTGACCGGTTGGGCTGTCAAGTAAGCCTCGCGCTTAGCTGACGCTTTACCAGACAAAGGCCACCTTCGGGTGGCCTTTGTCATTTCCGGGATTTGTGTTGACCGTGCGGACGCCATCGCGAGCAAGCTCGTTCCCACAGGGATTTGTAGTGCACATTCGATTTGATTCACACCGCAAAAACTGTGGGAGCGAGCTTGCTCGCGATGACGGACTTACAGACACCAACCATTTACATGCATAAACGCGACACGAAAATGTCGTAGATCGGATAGTTCGCCCTTTAACAGTGCGTTTTCCTGCCGAATTCGTTAGGCTACTCGCCATTTTTGCGTCTGCGTCCCACAAGGTTGCTGCGCGCTAAACGGGTCAGTCCTATACGGACCGACAGCATTTCCCTCACCCTTCAGGGAAATCCCTCTCTAAATTCCGATTCAGTAGTGTGGTATTTCCTTAATGAAAGTGTTGAAAGGCCAGGACATTCTGGCACTTGGTTTTATGACGTTTGCCCTGTTCGTCGGGGCTGGCAACATCATCTTCCCGCCTATCGTCGGTTTGCAGGCCGGACCACATGTCTGGATGGCGGCGCTGGGTTTTCTGATTACCGCGGTAGGTTTGCCGGTGATCACCGTTGTCGCGCTGGCCAAGGTCGGGGGGGCGATGGACGCCCTGAGCAGTCCGATCGGTAAAGTCGCTGGTGGCATACTGGCGGCTGCCTGCTACCTCGCCGTGGGCCCGCTGTTTGCCACCCCGCGTACCGCCACCGTGTCTTTTGAAGTAGGCCTGGCGCCACTGACCGGCGAAAGCCCGCTGGCGCTGTTCCTCTACAGCTCGGTGTACTTCCTGCTGGTGTTCTTCATTTCCCTGTACCCGGGTCGCCTGCTGGACACCGTGGGTCGTTTCCTCGCTCCCCTGAAGATCATTGCCCTGGCAGTGCTCGGGATCGCCGCATTCGCCTTGCCGGCCGGGGATATCGGGCACGGCACGCCAGAATACGTGGCGGCACCGTTCTCCCAGGGCTTCATCAATGGTTACCTGACCATGGATACCCTGGGCGCCCTGGTGTTTGGCATCGTTATCGTCAATGCCATTCGTTCCCGTGGCGTCGAGTCGCCTGCGCTGATTACCCGGTACGCGATCATTGCCGGGCTGATTGCCGGCGTGGGCCTGGCCCTGGTGTATGTCAGCCTGTTCCGTCTCGGTTCCGGCAGTCATGAAGTGGCTGTCGGCGCGACCAATGGCGCGGCGGTATTGCACGCTTACGTGCAGCACACCTTCGGTTCGCTGGGCAGTGGTTTCCTGGCGGTGCTGATTTCCCTGGCGTGCCTGGTGACTGCGGTCGGCCTGACCTGTGCCTGTGCCGAGTACTTCAGCCGTGTCCTGCCACTGTCCTACAAGACCCTGGTGATCATCCTCGCGGCATTCTCCCTGCTGGTGTCCAACCTGGGCCTGACCAAGTTGATTGCGTTCTCGATCCCGGTCCTGACCGCGATCTACCCGCCGTGCATCGTGCTGGTGGCCCTGAGCTTCTGCAAAGACTTCTGGCACGAGCACAGCCGCATCCTCGGTCCGGTGATGCTGGTGTCGTTCCTGTTCGGCCTGATCGACGCGCTCAAGGGCGCTGGCCTGGCTGACTGGATGCCGACTCAACTGACCCACTTGCCGCTGGCCGAGCAAGGCCTGGCATGGCTGGTGCCGTGCGTCTTCACCCTGGTGGTAGCGGTGGCTTGCGACCGCCTGCTGGGCAAGCGCGACGAAGCCCTGGCGTAACTGACGCCGCCCGTCACAAGCGGGCTGGCGCGAAACACCGAAATGCCCCGTATCGATCGATGCGGGGCATTTTTTATGGGCGCATAGCCGTGCCTTTTTCCCTGAGTTAACGTCGAACATCTAACTTGCAGGAACATGGCATGCCCGCGATGACGATCTCCAGGACGGCATCGCGGGCAAACCATGCTCCTGCGGGTTTAATCAACGTCTCCAGGGAATTACATGTCGTTCATCCATGCCAATCTGATCCATCTGCTGGCCGCGCTCTGGTTTGTCATCTGCTGGGGTGGCTACACCCGTTATGCCAGTTGGAAGGGGCGCGACACGGCGTGCCTGGCCAGCGTGTTGCACCTGTACCGTGAAGACTGGATGCGCCGCATGCTGCTGCGCGACAACCGCATTGCCGACGCCAGCGTGATTGGCAATCTGGAGCGCAACGCGTCGTTCTTTGCCTCCAGCACCCTGATTATTCTCGCCGGTATTCTCACGGTACTCGGCGCATCCGAGCGCGCGGTGTCGTTGCTGGCTGATATTCCGATGGTGCAACAGGCCTCCCAGGGCATGTCGGAGATCAAGTTGCTGTGCCTGGCGCTGGTATTTGTCTATGCCTTCTTCACGTTCAGTTGGTGCATGCGCCAGTACAACTTCGCTGCGATCCTGGTGGGTTCGGCGCCCATGGTTGGTGAGCGCCATGTCTCGGAGCAGGAGCGCAAGGCATTTGCCGCGCGGGCGGCGCGGGTGATTTCGATGGCCGCCAACCAGTTCAACTTCGGCCTGCGCTCTTATTACTTCGGCATGACCATGCTGGCCTGGTTTGTCAGCCCCTGGTTGTTCATGTCGATGAGTGCCGGGGTGGTGTTTGTGTTGTATCGCCGGGAGTTTCATTCCGACGTTCTAGAGGTCATGGTCTATACCCCTACTGAGGCGCCATTGCCCGAGGCCAATAAAGAGGTGAGCTGATGAGTATTGCGTTCTGGTGCGTATTGATCAGTGCCTTGCTGATTTTTGTCGCGCGTGTGCCGGTGACCAAGGCCATGAAAGAGCAGGGCGGCTACAACAATCACCTGCCGCGCCAGCAACAGGCGCAGTTGAGCGGCTTGGGTGCCCGGTCGCTGGCGGCCCACCAGAACAGTTTTGAGGCGTTCATCCTGTTTGCGGTGGGGGTGTTGATGGCGCACACCACGCAGACGGCGGGATGGCTGATCGACGGGCTGGCAATGGTCTTCGTGATTGCCCGGGTGATCTATTTGCTGTGCTACTGGGCTGACCTTCCCTGGCAGCGCAGCCTGGTGTGGTGTATCGGCCTGGTCTGTTCATTGCTGCTGATGCTCAGCCCGACATTCAAGAGCGTGCTGCTCTAATACGTTTGCAACGCGCACAATAAAGCCCGCACTTGGCGGGCTTTATTGTGCAGCGCTAAAACCATTAATTGGTTTTTGGAGCGGCTTCTTCGGCAGCGGCTTTGTTCGATTCAGCCTGAGCTTTGGCAGCTTCGGCGTTTTCTTTCGCAGCGTCGTTCACTTTATCCTGAGCTTTGCTCATGTCCTGCTGAGCTTGCTCGGCATGTTTGGTAGCATCTTGAGCTTTGTCCTCGGATTTTTTATCGCAGGCAGCGAGACCGAGGGAAGCGGTCAACATCAAGGCAATAGCTAAAGTCTTACGCATGGGGTGTTTCTCCTTATGGAAAATGTCTACTTGGCCTTTCGAGCACAGCCTGAGGGGTTAAGTTCCATGTTTCCCACAGATATATAAGTTTATTCTTGTGGGAACTTTTCCTTACGTCCATAACAGCTAAGCAACAACACTAATCAGAGCCTATAGCGAATGTCGGATAACCCCATTTTTGAGCGTGCGATGCGCTTTTTATCGGCCCTGCGTCATTGTCAGGTCCTCGGTTTGCATGTGCACAGCGCCAGCCAGGACGGTATGACCATCACCTTGCCCTACAGCCCGCAGATCGTCGGTAATCCGCAGACCGGGGTGATTCACGGTGGCGCCATTACCTCCCTGATGGACACCGCCTGCGGCATGGCCACCCTGTGTGTGCTGCCGGAGTTCGAAGTGTGCCCGACCCTCGACCTGCGCATCGACTACATGCACCCGGCCGAACCCCACAAGGATGTGTACGGCTTTGCCCAGTGCTACCGGGTGACCACCGATGTGATCTTTACCCGCGGCTTTGCCTATCAGGACGATCCGCAGCAGCCAATCGCCCATGTAGTCGGGACGTTCATGCGCATGGGCAAAGGGATCAAGGGCACCAAGGGCTTCGGCGGTTCGATGAGTGGTGGGCAACAATGAACGATGACTTCAAGACTCAATTGCAGCAGGCCCACGAGCGTGGTGACTATGCCTCGCTGCTGCACCTGATCCCGTACGCCAAGCTGATTGGCGTTGAATGCTCGCGCCTGGGCGATGAGTTGCTGTTTCGCCTGCCGGCGAACAAGGACAACATTGGCAACCCGCTATTGCCGGCAATTCACGGCGGGGTGATTGCGGGTTTCATGGAGCTGGCTGCAGCCCTGCACCTGGTGGTGTTCACCGGCTCGCCGGGAGTGCCGAAGATCATCGACTTTTCCCTCGACTACCTGCGTGCCGGGCAGTTTCGCGATACCTATGCCAAATGCCAGGTGTGTCGGCAGGGTCGGCGCGTCGCCAACGTGGCGATAACCGCGTGGCAGAGCACTGAAGCCGAACCGATTGCCACGGCGCGGGCGCATTTCAAGATCGAGGAAACACCCAGCCCTTGAAATCCTCGGTGGCGCCCCCAACTTGAATGACATCCCGCCGCCACCCTTCAGGGCGCGGCCACTGCCATCCAATCGGAGTTTGATGACCATGAGCGTGGAAACTCAAAAGGAAACCCTGGGCTTCCAGACCGAGGTAAAGCAACTGCTGCACCTGATGATCCATTCGCTGTACTCCAACAAGGAAATTTTCCTTCGCGAACTCATCTCCAACGCCTCTGACGCTGTCGACAAATTACGTTTCGAAGCCCTGTCCAAGCCTGAGTTGCTAGAAGGCGGCGCGGAACTGAAAATCCGTGTGAGCTTCGACAAAGACGCCAAGACCGTCACCCTCGAAGACAACGGCATCGGTATGAGCCGCGAAGATGCGATCACGCATCTGGGCACCATCGCCAAGTCCGGCACCGCCGATTTCATGAAGCACCTGACGGGCGACCAGAAGAAAGATTCGCACCTGATCGGTCAATTCGGTGTGGGTTTCTACTCCGCGTTCATCGTTGCCGACCAGGTTGAAGTGTTCAGCCGCCGTGCTGGCCTCGCCGCGAGCGAAGGCGTGCACTGGTCGTCCAAGGGCGAAGGCGACTTCGAAGTCGCGACCATTGAGAAAGCCGAGCGCGGTACCCGCATCGTCCTGCACCTGAAATCCGCTGAAGACGAGTTCGCCGATGGCTGGCGCCTGCGCAACATCATCAAGAAGTACTCCGACCACATCGCGCTGCCGATCGAACTGCCGAAAGAAGTCACGGCGGCCGAAGGTGAAGAGCCGCCTGCGGTTGAATGGGAAACCGTCAACCGTGCCAGCGCGCTGTGGACGCGTCCGCGTACCGAGATTAAGGACGAGGAATACCAGGAGTTCTACAAACACATCGCCCACGATTTCGAGAATCCGCTGAGCTGGAGCCACAACAAGGTCGAAGGCAAGCTGGAATACAGCTCGTTGCTCTACGTGCCGGCCCGTGCTCCGTTCGACCTGTACCAGCGTGAAGCGCCTAAAGGCCTGAAGCTGTACGTGCAGCGGGTGTTCGTCATGGACCAGGCTGAGTCGTTCCTGCCGCTGTACCTGCGTTTCGTCAAGGGTGTGGTCGATTCCAACGACCTGTCGCTGAACGTGTCGCGGGAAATCCTGCAGAAAGACCCGATCATCGATTCGATGAAGTCGGCGCTGACCAAGCGCGTGCTGGATATGCTGGAAAAACTGGCGAAGAACGATCCTGAGCAATACAAAGGCTTCTGGAAAAACTTCGGCCAGGTGATGAAAGAAGGCCCGGCCGAAGATTTCGCCAACAAAGAGAAGATCGCTGGCCTGCTGCGCTTTGCCTCTACCCAGGGTGAAGAGGGCGAGCAAGTGGTTTCCCTGGCCGAGTACCTGGCACGCGCCAAGGAAGGCCAGGACAAGATCTACTACCTGACCGGCGAAACCTACGCACAGGTCAAGAACAGCCCGCACCTGGAAGTCTTCCGCAAGAAAGGCATCGAAGTGCTGCTGCTGACCGATCGCATCGACGAGTGGTTGATGAGCTACCTCAGTGATTTCGACGGCAAGAGCTTTGTCGACGTGGCGCGTGGCGACCTGGACCTGGGTAACCTGGATTCGGCCGAGGACAAGCAAGCGGCGGAAGAAGTCGCCAAGTCCAAGGAAGGCCTGGTTGAGCGTCTGAAAACCGCGCTGGGTGACGCTGTTGCCGAGGTGCGGGTTTCCCATCGCCTGACCGATTCGCCGGCGATCCTGGCCATCGGTGAGCAGGACCTGGGCCTGCAGATGCGTCAGATCCTTGAAGCCAGCGGGCAGAAGGTTCCGGACTCCAAGCCGATCTTCGAATTCAACCCGGCTCACCCGCTGATCGAGAAGCTCGACGCGGAGCAGAGTGACGAGCGGTTCGGTGATCTGTCGCACATCCTGTTCGATCAGGCGGCCCTGGCGGCCGGCGACAGTCTCAAGGATCCGGCCGCTTATGTGCGCCGGCTGAACAAGCTGCTGGTTGAGCTGTCGGTGTAAACAGGTTGTAGAAAAACCCGCTTCGGCGGGTTTTTTCATTGTGGCGTTTATTGACGGGAGTGAGTCATGAGTCAAATCACTGTGCGTTCCGTGGCCTATCAGATTGATGGCCAGCCATACGAAAGTCGCCTGGCGTTCGATGCCGCTCACTCAGGTCCGCGTCCGGGCCTGTTGATGGCGCCGAACTGGATGGGCGTTGGTGCGGGTGCCGAGGAGATTGCCAAGGCGGTCGCGGCCAAGGGCTATGTGGTGCTGATTGCCGACCTCTATGGTCAGGCGGTTCGACCGCAGGACAACGATCAGGCGGGGGCGGCGATGATGCCGCTGAAGAATGACCGGCCGTTGCTGCGCAAGCGTATGCAGGTGGCGTTCGAGCAGTTGCAGGGCCAGGGTGAGGCGGCGGTCGATGTCTCTCGGCTGGCGACGTTCGGTTTCTGCTTTGGCGGCTGCTGTGCGTTGGAGTTTGCCCGCACGGGGGCGCCGGTGAAGGCGGCTGTGTCGTTCCACGGTACGCTGGATACGCCGGATGCCAGCGATGCGAATAACATCAAGGGCTCGGTGTTGGTGCTGCACGGGGCGTCTGACCCGTTGGTGCCCAAGGAGCAGTTGCCGGCCTTCGAGGCCGAGATGAATGCGGCGGGTGTGGATTGGCAGTTGTTGAGTTATGGCGGGGCCTTTCACTCGTTTACCGATCGGCATGCCAATGTGCCGGGGATGATGATGTATGACGCCAAGGTGGCGGGGCGGGCGTTTAGGTCGATGCATGATTTGTTGGATGAGGTGTTTGCGGGGTAGGGGATTGGGGGCATCGCCCTCCGGGTGGATCAAGATCAAAAGCCAGGGCACGGCGACCTACCCGTCGGCCTGCTTTCCTGCGCTGGAATATCTCTGTGGGAGCGGGCCCGCGATGGCGGCTTGCTCCACACCAAAGCTCTCGGTGTAACCCCCCCAATCCTCTCGCAGCTGCCGAGCCCGCGAGGCTGCGTTCGAGGACGCAGTCCTCGCAGCGCATCCCACAAAAAACCTGCCCGCCTCAGCCTCTGCCTTTGGGTAACTCAATTCTCTCGCTTTCCCCCGGAACACTTGGCCAGTCACCTGCTGCCCAGCGCCGGCGCGCTTCTTCGATGGCGCTCGGGTCGCTGGCAACGAAGTTCCAGTTGATCCGGCGTGGGCCGTCCATGGGGGCGCCGCCGAAGAGGATGGCGTGACAGTCGCTCTCGGCGAACAGGGTCATTGTTTCGCCGCTTGGCAGGATCACCAGCGAGTGGGGTTCGATGGGCTGGTCGTTGAGCTGGGCGTCGCCGCTGAGGATGTAGAGCGCGCGTTCTGTGTGTTCGGTGGGGATCAGCAGGGTGGTCGCGGTTTGCAGTTGCAGTTCCGCGTACAGGGTCGGGGAGAGTATGGGGACCGGGGACTCAAGGCAGAAGCCGGTGCCGGCGATCATGCGGATTTTTACTCCCAGGTTATCGCTGACCGGCAGGCTGGCGGCCGGGTGGTGGCTGTAGTGGCCTGGGCCTTGTTCGTGTTCCTTGGGCGAGGCCAGCCAGATTTGCAGGCCGTGCATGGTGAAGTCCTGGTCCCACAGCTCGGCGGGCGTGCGTTCGACGTGGGCGATGGCGCTGCCGGCGGTCATCCAGCTGACGTCACCGGCCTGGACGAGTTGCTCGGAGCCCAGGCTGTCCTTGTGCAGGAGTTGGCCTTCGAACAGGTAGGTCAGGGTCGACAGGCCGATGTGCGGGTGTTGGCGGATGTTCATGCCGTGGCCGGCCGGGTAGCGGGTGTGGAGCATGTGGTCGAAAAACACGAAAGGCCCGACGCTGCGGCATTTGGCCGAGGGCAGCGGGCGCAGGATCGGTTGGCCTTCGACCTCTTCGGGGCGCGGGCGGATCACGAGCGGAGCGGTCATGGGGCATTCCAGGCTGTACGAAAGATGCCGTTGAGCATAACCCGCACAGCCGGCACTTGCCGCTATTGGCTGAAGGCGCCTTCGGAAAGGTGGGTTTCGATGCTCACTTCGCTGGTGGTCATCAGCTTGTGGATTGGGCAGCGATCGGCCACCCGGTGCAGTTCGTCACGCTGGGCATCGGTGAGCACGCCCTTGAGGGTCAGCTTGACGTGCAGAGCGTACTTGCCTTTCTGCTCTTCGCTGTTGTCGTGCTTGACCTCGACCGTGACGCCGGTCAGCGGGATGCCTTTTTTCTGTGCGTACAGCTTCAGGGTCAGCGCCTTGCACGCCCCGAGTGCAGCGTCGAAGTAATCGTGGGGCTCAGGCGCGGAGCCTTCGCCGCCTGCGGATACCGGGACATCGGCAAACAGTTCATGCTCATCGATCTGCACGCTGTGGCGAAAACCTTCACTGGATTCAGTATTGACGGTAATGGTCATGGGTTACCTCTCTGGCAGTGGGAGACGACGGAAAAACACCCTGCAGTTATAGAGCATTCGCGCAATCAGGCGTTCCACTTTCTTTATCGCTGAACCCTTGGGCTTGGCGCGGGGTCTATCCTGTTCATCTGTTGGGGAGCGCGCGCGTGTCTTTGAAACCCTGGAATACTGCCTGGTTGCTGGTGCTGCTCAGCGGGCTGGCGGACGCCCGTGAGTACGCCTATAGCGATGCACACCTGCACTATGTGGATTTTTTCCAGGAAACCGCCGGCATGCCGAAACTGCTCAAGGCGATGGCGGACAATCGCATTGAGCATGTGATGATTTCCGGGGTCCCGGTGGCGAAGAAGTGGCATGAAGACGAGCCCAAGCGCCCGCGCTATTACGCCGGGGATGATGCCGATGCCTACTGGTACAGCGCCACTGATGTGATTGTCGCCGCCGCGGTGAACAAGCTGACCCCCGAACAGCGCCAACAGTTTCATCCGTTCCTCTCAGGCTTCAATCCCAATGACAAGAACTCTGAGGCGCATATCCAACGCATGCTCGACCTCAATCCCGGCTTGTGGCAGGGCATAGGCGAGGTGTTTACCCGGCATGACGACTTGACCGCCCTGACCTCCGGCGACACGCCGCGAGCGAACAACGAGGCCATGACGCGGATTTACCACTTGGCGGCGGAGAACGACTTGCCGGTGCTGGTGCATTCCAACATCACTTCCAAGCGCGAGAAAAACCCGCTGTACCTGGCCGAGATCGAAGAGCCGCTGCGCAATCATCCCCATACCCGGTTTATCTGGGCGCACGCTGGCACCAGCCTGGAAATCCATCGGCATCAAACCCAGCTGGATTTCCTGCTGCCGACCCTGACGCGGCTGCTCGAAGCGTACCCCAATCTGTTCATCGACCTGTCCTGGAGCGTGCTCACGCCTTATCTGCTGGATGAGGCGGGGCAACCTCGCCCGGAATGGGTAAGCCTGGTGACGCGCTTCCCTGAGCGTTTCATGCTGGGTTCCGACGTGGTCGGGCGCTTCAAGACCCTGGGCAAACAAATGCACGGCTTTACCCCCTTTCTTGATGCCTTGCCGCCCGAGGTCGCGCGCCGGGTGGCGCGAGACAACTTCCTGGCGGTCCTGCCGCGTACGGTGACGCAAGGGGCGCGCTGAGTGGCGGTTTGTCATCAGCCTGTCACCCAGGTGTCATACCCTCGCGCCCATCTCAATCAAGGAGCGCGATATGTCCCTCACTCGTTTATCTGCATTGGCGGCGCTGATGCTGCTCAGCGGCCTGGCCAGCGCCGAGGTCAGCGTGCAAGGTCCAGTGGAATATGGTGTGTTCGAAGGGGCCAAGGCCGATCTGCAGTCAGGGGAGCGGGTGTTGCGGCGCAGCAACGAGTCGATCCGCCAGACCGAAACGGTGCCAGCCAAGTTGGGCACCAAGTTCGGTATCCGCTATCAGTTGGCCGGCAAGGCGGTCGAGGGGCAGCCGCTGACGTTGCTGTACTTTACCCCGGGCATTCGCACCCCCGACGGCGTGCGTCACGACAAGCTGGAGGTGGTCCAGAAGCTGCTGCCGGGTGCCCCGCAGGATGTGATGGCCTATGAATTCACCGAGAGCCACGAAGTGGTGCCGGGCGAATGGCGCTTCATGGTGTTCCAAGGCGATCGTTTGCTGACGCAGCAAAGTTTCACCGTGCGCTAAGCCGCAATCGCAGACAAAAAAACGCCCCGAACCAGTCGGGGCGTTTTTTATGCGGCGGTGCAGCGGGGTATTACTTACCCTGCCAGCGCTGCAGGACCAGGGTGGCGTTGGTGCCGCCGAAGCCGAAGCTGTTGCTCATCACGGTGTTGAAGGCTACGTCTTCACGGGTCTTGGTCAGGATTGGCATGTCGGCCACTTCCGGATCCAGCTCGTCGATGTTGGCCGAACCGGCCATGAAGTTGCCTTCCATCATCAGCATGCAGTAGATCGCTTCGTGAACGCCGGCGGCGCCCAGGGAGTGACCCGACAGGCTCTTGGTGGAGCTGATGGCCGGTGCCTTGGCGCCGAACACTTCACGCACACCTTTCATTTCCATGACGTCGCCGACCGGAGTCGAGGTGCCGTGGGTGTTCAGGTAGTCGATCGGTGCATCAACGGTGGACATCGCCATCTGCATGCAGCGGATGGCGCCTTCGCCGCTTGGTGCGACCATGTCGTAGCCGTCGGAGGTCGCGCCGTAGCCGACGATTTCCGCGTAGATCTTCGCGCCACGGGCCAGAGCGTGCTCCAGCTCCTCAACCACGACCATGCCGCCACCGCCGGCGATGACAAAACCGTCACGCTTGGCGTCGTAGGCACGGGAGGCTTTTTCCGGGGTTTCGTTGTACTGGCTGGACAGTGCGCCCATGGCGTCGAACAGGAACGATTGGCTCCAATGCTCTTCTTCACCGCCGCCGGCGAACACGATGTCCTGCTTGCCCATCTGGATCTGTTCCATGGCGGTACCGATGCAGTGAGCACTGGTGGCGCAGGCAGAAGCGATGGAGTAGTTCAGGCCCTTGATCTTGAACGGAGTGGCCAGGCACGCGGAAACGGTGCTGCTCATGGTCCGCGTTACGCGGTATGGGCCGACGCGCTTGACGCCTTTCTCGCGCAGGATATCCAGCGCTTCCATCTGGTTCAGGGTCGATGCGCCACCGGAGCCGGCGATCAGGCCGGTACGCGGGTTGGACACTTGCTCTTCGGTCAGGCCGGAGTCAGTGATGGCGTCTTTCATGGCCAGGTAGGCGTAAGCCGCCGCATGGCCGACGAAGCGATAGATCTTGCGATCGATCAGTTCTTCGAGGGGCAGGTCAATGGAGCCGGAAACCTGGCTACGCAGACCCATTTCGGCATATTCCGGGTTGAACCGGATGCCAGGGCGGCTTGCACGCAGGTTAGCGGAGACGGTCTCTTTGTCATTGCCCAGGCACGAAACGATGCCCAGACCAGTGATAACGACGCGGCGCATGCGGATAACCCTTAGAAGTTGTCAGTGGAGGTGAAAACGCCGACCCGAAGGCCTTCGGCGGTGTAGATCTCGCGGCCGTCAACGCTGACCGAACCATCGGCGATGGCCAGGTTCAGTTTGCCTTTGAGTACA
Organism: Pseudomonas sp. NPDC087626; assembly: GCF_044743405.1. NCBI lineage: Bacteria > Pseudomonadati > Pseudomonadota > Gammaproteobacteria > Pseudomonadales > Pseudomonadaceae > Pseudomonas > Pseudomonas sp. NPDC087626. The sequence goes on along the minus strand of NZ_JBIUWJ010000005.1, from coordinate 221,259 downwards.
CGCTTGATCTGAATGTTGTAGGTGACTTTCTTGGCGGTCGGCAGGACCTGGCCAAAGAACTTCACTTCGCCCGAACCCAGGGCACGGCCGCGGCCTGGCAGGCCTTGCCAGCCGAGGAAGAAGCCGACCAGTTGCCACATGGCGTCGAGGCCCAGGCAGCCCGGCATCACCGGATCACCTTCGAAGTGGCAGGCGAAGAACCACAGGTCCGGAGTGATATCCAGCTCTGCGACCAATTCACCTTTGCCGTACTTGCCACCCTCTTCGCTGATATGGGTGATGCGATCCACCATCAACATGTTCGGGGCGGGCAGTTGCGCGATACCTCGGCCGAACAGCTCACCGCGACTGCAGCGCAGCAGGTCTTCCCGAGTAAAGGCGTTTTGTTTGGTCATGCGAGCTCCTCAATAGTCCCATGCGGCAGGTGGGGCAAATCTTCCCGGCCGATCAAAGCATTCATGCCTTGAACCGGCAGCCTACTCATAGACTATTGCGTTGTGGTGAAAGTCACAGGACAAGGGACATGAATGTACACTTGTGCACTGAAATTATTATTCAAGCCCAAAATCGAGCCTGTCGAGGTGACTAAGACTGCCGCACTTTCGGTTTTCGCGCCAGTCGCAGATGCTCGATTAGGCGGTACTACTGCAGCCAACGCTGGAGAATTTGCTGCAGATCAGTACGTTTGAAAGGCTTGGCCAGGTAATCGTTCATTCCCGCCGCCAGGCAGGCCTCGCGGTCACCCTGCAAGGCGTTGGCCGTCAGGGCGATGATCGGCACTTCGCCGCAGCCGGGCAGTTGCCGGATCTGTCGCGTGGCTTCGTAGCCATCGATGATCGGCAACCGGCAGTCCATCAGGATCGCCTCGAAAATCAGGCTTTCGGCGCTGCGTACCGCCTGTGCGCCGTCGGTGGCGACGCTGACGGTGAAGCCCAGGCTGCGTAGCATGGCCTCGATCACGGTCTGGTTGACCGGGTTGTCCTCCACCAGCAACACATTGCGCCCTTCGCCATTGCCGCTCGGCACCCGCGCGGCAGGCGCCGGTGTGGGCAAGGTCTGGCGCGACAAGGCCAGGGGCATTTCCAGGGTAAAGACCGAGCCCTGGCCCTCCACGCTTTGCGCGCGCAGGGTGCCGCCCATGCGTTCGGCCAGGGTGCGGGCGATCGGCAGTCCCAGGCCGGTACCGCCATAACGCCTTGAAATCGAACTGTCGGCCTGCTGGAAGGCGTTGAACATCTGCTCCAGGTTGTCCGGGGAGATGCCGATGCCGCTGTCGCGCACCGTGCAGGTAAACCACAGCAGTTCGTGGTCCAGCGACTGCCACTGCGCCTGGATTGACACCTGGCCGTGCTCGGTGAATTTCAGGGCATTGCCGATCAGGTTGACCAGGATCTGCCGGATACGTGTCGGGTCGCCCTGCACGTTCAGGGCCGGCATGCCGTCGGCCAATTGCAGCTGCAGGTTCAGGCCGCGTTGCTGCGCACTGTGGGCGAACGCCTGGGCGCAACTGTTGATCAGGTCGGCGAGGTTGAACGGGATGTGCTCCAGTTCCAGGGGGGCTCGTTCGATGCGCGAGAAATCCAGAATGTCGTTGATCACCTTGAGCAAATGCTCGGTGGACTCCGACGCCAATGCGGCGTACTCGACTTGCTCGTCGGTCATCTGGGTGGTTTCCAGAAGCTGCAACATGCCCAGCACGCCATTCATGGGGGTGCGCAGTTCGTGGCTCATCATCGCCAGGAAGTCGGATTTGGCGCTGTTGGCCTTTTCCGCCTCTTCACGGGTCTGGATCAGTTGCGCCATGGCCTGCTGCTGTTCACGGCTGGCGTGCTCCAGGCCATCGGCCAGGTTGTTGATATGCCGCGACAGGCTGCCCAACTCCGCATCGTCGACGATCGGCAGCGGGGTGCTGTAGTCGCCTTGTTGGATGGCCTTCACCGCGTTGCCCATGGCACTGATGGGTTCCGACAGGCTGGCGGCCAGGCGCCGGGCCAGGAGGAAGGTAAAGAGCAGGGCGAACAGCGCCAGGATGCCCGCCTTGAGCACAATCTCCTGTTGGCGCTGACTGAAGGCATCGTTGGACATGCCAACGATCACCCGCCCCAGATAGTCTTCAGTGATGCCGCTGGGCGGGGGCGCGGCCTGCAGGAAGTCGTCATTGAGCTGGATGCGTTGCAGGCGCACCGGTGCCTGGAATACCTCGATCTGCTGTGGCTGTCCGCGGGAAAGCGACGGTTGCTCGACGTACACCAGGACGTTGTTGGCACTGTCCTGGACCTGCAGGAAACGCACGTGAGGGGTGGCCAGCGTGGCCTTCATCAGGCTCTCGAGCACCTCCTTGTTGCCGGAAATCACCCCATATTCGGTGGCCGGGGCCAGTTGATTGGCCACCAGTTGGCCAGTGTGATTGAGTTCCTGGCGCAAGTCCTGGATGCGCACGAAGGTAAAGAAGCTGATCAGCAGCAGGGTCAGCAGCAGTGCCGGGCCGAGGCTGATGACCTGGGTGCGGGTATTGATGCCCCAGTGGCGGCGGAAGGTCATGGCCAGGTGTCTCCTTCGGCCAACTGGATAGCCACCGCCACGGGGTCGATCTGTTCAAGGCCCAGGGAGCGCGCGACTTGCGGGTTGGTGGCGACCTTGAAGCGCGTGGGGTAGAGGCTGCGTGGCCAACTGGCCGGCGGACGGTCGAGCAACTCGTCGAGGATCGCCAGCCAGTCACTCTGGTCGCTGTAGCTGCTGGCCAGGCTGCCGGCCTTGACGAACCCGGCATTCGGTCCGATCAGCGCCCGTTGCTGGCCATAGCTGCTGAGCAACAGGTTTTTTGCGGTTTTCGGGTTGTACAGTTCGGGGTCGTCGAGACCCAGCAGCACGTCGCTGTTTTTCAGTAGCGTTTGCAGGGGCCGGCTGTCACTGGTGTTGTCCCAGCGCTCGGCGACGACTTCCATGCCCAGGCGATGGGCGGCGCCGTGCAGCTCCTTGAGCAGGAACTCGCTGTCCTTGCCGAACAACACGCCAATGCGCCTGGCTTGCGGTAGCAGGCTACGGGTCAGGCGCAACTGGCGGCTGAGCGGTGGATCACTCCACAGCAGGCTCAGGTGCAGAGGACGGGTGTCGCCCACGCGTTGATTGGCTTGCAGGCGGCTGATCCGCAGCACCAGGGTGGGAGGGCCTTGATGGTCTTGCAGGCGCCAGTCGAGGCTGGCCAGGTCGAGCAGAATCAGGCGGGTGGTACAGGGGATGCGGGCGGGCGGCGGCAACTCGCGCAATGGCATGAAGCGCACAGTGTCTTTGGGCCGCTGCTGGGCCAGGGCCTGGGTAAAGGCCTGCACGCCGGGACTGTCTTCGGCCCCCGTCAGGAGGATATCGGCTGCCCGCACGGGGAGGGCGGCCAGGCAGCCGAGCAGCAGCAGCCCCAGGCAACGAAGCAGGTGGTTCAGCAGGCTGGTCGACATACGCGCAAGAACCATCTCAGAACACCAGCTCGGCGCTGAAGTACAGCACGTGGCGTGAGTCGTAGTAATTGTCGGCGAAGGTGTTGGGCTGATTGTCCAGGCGTTGTTGCAGGGTGCCGGCCAGCTCCAGGCTGGCCTTGCCCAGGGCGATGCGTTTGGCCAGGCGCGAGTCGAGCCGTTCGAAACGGTAGCCATTGAGGGCGTCGTCGCCGTAGTAGAACAGCGCGCTGTTCCAGCCGTTGCCCCAATCGCGCAGCCAGCCGGCGGAGCCACTGTTGCGCGCGGTCAGTTGCTGGTCCTGGGGGCTGCTGGCCTCGGCGTCGACATAGGCGTAGGTCAGGCGTAACCGGTCGACAGCACTCAGGCGCCAGTCGAGCTGGGTTTCCGTACCTTGAAAGCGAGCGGTGTTGGAATTGCTGGCAATGAACTGATTGTTGCGCAGCGACTCGCTGATCATCCCGGTGATCTCGTCGTGGAACAGCTTGACGTCGAGGTTCAGGCCCAACTGGGCGAAATAGCCGTTGTAGCCGAGTTCGCGCGAGCGCATGTGTTCCTGCTCGAGATCGCCGGGACCGCGGGTCTTGACGAAATAACGGGCGTTGGGCCTGCCGTAGGCCGTGGGGTTGAGCCCGGTCACCCGATAGCTCCAATTGACGTTGTTCTCGAACATGTCGGGCGAGCGCACGGCTTCGGAGTACACCGCGCGCAGGCCATGGCGCGGGTTGATCAGGTAGTTGATCGCGAAGCGCGGGGTCAGCGAGTCACCGATCAAACGGGTTTTTTCGTACATTGCACCGCCCTGCAGTAGCCAGTGCTCGGTGGCACGCCACTCCAACTGGCCGAACAGGCGCGAGGTGGTGTCATCGAGGGTGCCATTGAAGTAGGTCTCGGAGTCGGCCCGGTCGTAACGATAGTTCAAGCCGCTGACCAGGCGCAGACTATCGGACAGGCTCAGGGTGTCCTGCAGTTCCAGGTCGTAGCGCGATTCCCGGGTGCTTTGGTCGATGTTGCCGCAGACGGTCCGATTGGCGCCGCCTCGCCACTGCGCCAGGGCCTGGTTGGCCAGTGCCTCCTGCTCTGGCGTCGAGCTTGGGGCACCGCTGGCGGTGAAGCTGTCCATGTTGCGCGCCAGGCGCTCGGTGTAGTTCGGGTCCAGTTGCCAGAGCTCCGCCAGTTGCGGGCTGAACGATATTTCGGCATCACAGGCGCGCCAGGTTTGCTGGCGATCCCAGTGCTGTGCCGTGCCCTGGACATAGAGGCTGTGCTCGGGGTTCAGGTCGAGGTTCCAGCGCAGGGAGGTGGAATAATTCTTGGCGCTCACGTCGGAATTGTTTCCGGCGGCGGTAATCCCGGGGAATACCGGACGGTAGGTATAGGGCCGCTGATTGCTGCCGTCCTTGGCGTTGAGCTGCCAGTCGAGGCTGTGCTGTTCGTCGAGTGTCTGGCTGATGGCCAGGTTGACCCGGTCCAGGCGCCGGCTGTCGTGGTAGTCCGCACCCCGCTGGTCGGAGTCGAAGCCGTCGTCTTCCTGGCCCGACAACGACAGGCGCAGGTCGCCACTGCCCCAGCCGGTGCCGTGGCTGGCGTACCAGTCATTGATCCCGCGCTGGCCGCGGGTGACTTTGACCCGTGTGCCATGGCTGTTGGCCGGGGCGCGGGTAATGATGTTGACCACGGCCATCAGGGCATTGGCGCCGTAGCTGACGGTGTTGGGCCCGCGAAACACCTCGATGCGCTCAACGTCTTCCAGCGCTACCGCGATATCGCTCCAGTCCACCGTTGCCAGGCCGGCGCGGTACACCGAGCGCCCATCGATCAGTACTTGCATGCGCCGCGCCTGACTGGCATTGCTGCCGTGGTAGTTGACCACCGCCTGGTTGCCGTTGATGTTGCCCACCATCATCCCCGGTACCAGCCGCAACAGCTCGCTGATGTCCCGCGCGCCGCTGGCCTTGATCAGTTCGCTGTCGAGCACGCTCATGCTGCCCGGCACGGCGGCGGGCGACTGTTTGAGTCGGGTGGCGGTCAGCACTTGTGGCAGCGGCAGGTTTTCCAGGAACAGGTCATCGGCCAGCAAGGTGTCGCTGAACAGCAACGCCAGGGCCAGCGAAGAATGGAGGGGGGAGGGACCAGCAACCACGGAACAGCCTTGATACCGTTTGGATGGGGCGCATGTTAACCGAGCTGGTCGAGTTTTCCAGTCACGATGTCAGCGTTTTCCTTCGTTTTGTTGTCTAGCGTCCTACTGATGTCGGTAATTGTTCGGGGGGCTGGTCGATGCACGGCCGCCCCGTATAATGCTGTCATCGCCATTGCAATGGATTAATGGACTACATATGAATGAACAGCGCCCGATTGCGGTCCTGGGGGGCGGGAGTTTTGGTACCGCTGTGGCAAATCTGCTGGCTGAGAACGGTCATGCGGTTCGCCAATGGATGCGCGATCCCGAGCAGGCCGAGGCCATTCGAGTCAACCGCGAGAACCCACGCTACCTCAAAGGTATCAAGGTGCATCCGGCCGTGGAGCCGGTCACCGATCTGCAGGCCACCCTCGACGATTGTGATCTGAGTTTTGTCGCACTGCCGTCCAGCGCCCTGCGCTCGGTGCTGGCACCCCATGCCGAGCGCCTGAGTGGCAAGTTCCTGGTGAGCCTGACCAAAGGCATTGAGGCGCAAAGCTTCATGCTGATGAGTGAGATCCTCGAGGAAATCGCTCCGCAAGCGCGTATCGGGGTGCTCTCCGGGCCGAACCTGGCCCGTGAAGTCGCCGAACACGCCCTGACAGCCACGGTGGTGGCCAGTGAGGACGAAGAGCTGTGCCAGCGCGTACAAGCCGCGCTGCACGGCCGGACCTTCCGCGTCTACGCCAGTGCAGACCGTTTTGGGGTCGAGTTGGGTGGCGCGCTGAAAAACGTCTACGCGATCATCGCCGGCATGGCCGTGGCGCTGGGCATGGGGGAAAACACCAAGAGCATGTTGATCACCCGGGCGCTGGCGGAAATGACCCGTTTTGCGGTGAATCGTGGTGCCAACCCGATGACGTTCCTCGGTCTGGCCGGGGTCGGCGACTTGATTGTCACCTGCTCTTCACCCAAGAGCCGCAACTATCAGGTGGGTTTTGCCCTGGGCCAGGGCTTGAGCCTGGAGGATGCGGTGAACCGCCTGGGCGAGGTCGCCGAGGGCGTCAACACCCTCAAGGTGCTCAAGGCCAAGTCCCAGGAAGTCGGAGTCTATATGCCGTTGGTCGCCGGCCTGCACGCCATTCTGTTTGAAGGGCGCACGCTGGAGCAGGTGATTGAACTGCTGATGCGTGGCGAGCCGAAAACCGATGTCGATTTTATCTCCACCAGCGGTTTCAACTGAGCCCTCGATTGACGGGGGCAGGGAGCAAGACATGAACGAACCCAAAGTAGAAGCCAGGTACGAGTCGATCCTCCTGCGGGTGCTGTGGATGCTGGTGTTTGTGCTGGTGTGGCAGGTGGCGCAATTCATTCTCGGCGCCGTGGTGCTGGTGCAACTGGTCTACCGCCTGATTTATGGTGCCCCGAGTGCCGGGCTGATGAACTTCGGTGACAGCCTCAGCCAGTTCCTCGCGCAGATCGGCCGTTTCGGCAGCTTCCACAGCGACCAGAAACCCTGGCCGTTTGCCGACTGGCCAACCCCGCGCACCCCGGAAGGCGAGGCCCCGCACACAGTGGCGCCAGCACCACATCCGGTCCGTGATGAGGAGCCAAAACTATGAAAGTCTGGGTGTTGCGCCATGGTGAAGCCCAGCCCTATGGTTCGCGTCCGGACTCGGAGCGGGCATTGACGCCCCACGGCTGCGAGGAAGCCTTGCGCAGTGCCGCCCGGTTGATCGGCGAACCGCTGACCGCGATCTACGCCAGCCCCTATCTGCGCGCCCAGCAAACGGCACAACTGGTGCGCGAGGCCCTGGGTTTCGTGCCAGACATTCGCACCGTCGAATGGCTGACCCCCGACAGCCGCCCGCAAGCCGTGGCCGAGCAACTGGCCTCGGTGGACAACGTGCTGCTGGTCAGCCACAACCCGTTGGTGGGCAATCTGCTGGGGTTTTTGCAGCACGGTCATGTGCAGGAGCCTGTGGCCGTGCGCACGGCAGGCCTGGCGGAACTCGAAGGCGAGTGGCCGCTGGCCGGGCTGATGAAGCTCAACAGCCTCAAACACCCGTAATACCCCGGCGCTCAGGGGCGGGGTTTTTTGTTTGAAATAGACAACCAAGCAATCGCTTGGTTGGTCTACGCTTGCGGCGACACCGAACAAAAACAGGAGCGCATTCCATGCCCGCCGCTTTTCGTTTGCCGCTGCAAGTGTTCTACGAGCGTGAAGCCCGTCACCCGCGCCAGCGGTTCATGGTCCAGCCGACCGGGGGTGGCCAGGTCGAGACGCTGACCTGGGCCGATGTCGGTCACCAGGCTCGTTGCGCCGCGCACTGGCTGCGCGCCCGGGAATTGCCCCAGGGCAGCCACATTGCTCTGATCTCGAAAAACTGTGCGCACTGGATCATCGCTGACCTGGCGATCTGGATGGCCGGGCATGTGTCGGTGCCGCTGTACCCCAACCTGACGGCCGAGTCGGTGGCCCAGGTGCTGGAGCACTCGCAGGCGGCCCTGGCATTCATCGGCAAGCTGGATGACTGGCCAGGCATGTCCAAGGGCGTCAGCGCCGACCTGCCCACCATCAGCCTGCCACTGTGCCCCGCGGCGACGTTTGACTACAGTTGGGCCGACCTGCAGCGCAGTTCACCGATCCAGGACAACCCGACGCCGGATGCCGACGAGTTGGCGACCATCATCTATACCTCCGGCACCACTGGCCTGCCCAAAGGGGTGATGCACAGCTTTGCCAACCTCGGCTTTGCCGCCACCCATGGCACCCAGTTGTTCAACCTCACTGAGTCGGATCGACTGTTGTCGTACCTGCCGCTGTGCCATGTCGCCGAACGCATGTTTGTCGAAATGGCATCGATTTATACCGGGCAAACAGTGTTTTTTGCCGAGAGCCTCGACACCTTCCTGGTCGATTTGCAGCGCGCCCGGCCCACGGCGTTGTTTGGCGTGCCGCGGATCTGGACCAAGTTCCAGATGGGGGTCTACAGCAAGATCCCGGCCCGACGCCTGGATTTTTTGCTGGGTCTGCCGATCATCGGCAAGCGGGTCGGGCACAAGGTGCTGGCCGGCCTGGGCCTGGATGCCTTGCGCATTGCCCTGTCCGGCGCTGCACCGGTGCCCTTGGCCCTGCTGCATTGGTACAAGCGCCTGGGACTGGATGTGCTGGAGGTCTACGGGATGACCGAAAGTTGCGGTTATTCGCATATCTCCCTGCCGGGCCAGCAACGCCCCGGCTGGATCGGCAAACCGTGCCCTGAGGTGCAAGTGCGCATCGACACAACGGGCGAGGTGCAGGTGCGCAGCGGCGCCACCATGCAGGGCTATTTCAAGGAGCCGCAGAAAACCGCCGAGACCATTACCGAAGATGGATTTCTGCGCACTGGCGATAAGGGCGAGCAGGACGCCGAGGGTTATTTGCGCCTGACCGGACGGCTCAAGGAAATCTTCAAGACCAGCAAGGGCAAGTACGTGGCCCCGGCACCGATCGAGAACCGCCTGGCGGTGCACTCGCGCATCGAGCAAGTGTGTGTGGTTGGCGACGGCCTGAGTGCGCCGTTGGGCCTGTGCGTGCTGTCGGCGGTGGGACTGCAGGATGCCGCCAGCGCGGCGCGAAATGCCCTGCATGCGAGCCTGGAAAGCCTGCTCGAAGAGGTCAATGGCGCCCTCGACAAACATGAGCGCCTGCGCCAGTTGGTGGTGGTCAAGGACAGCTGGGCGGTGGAGAACGGCTTTCTGACCCCGACCCTGAAGATCAAGCGCAACGTGATCGAGGCCACCTACGGTGCGCGCTTCGAGGAATGGAGCGCGCGCAGCGAAGCGGTGCTGTGGCAGGATTGAGGCAAACAACAGCAATAAGGGACCAAGAGATGAGTCTGTGGCGTACTGCTCCAAACATTGAACAACTGAATGCGATTCAGAAAAACACCATTGGCGAAGTGCTGGATATTCGTTTTGAGTCGTTTGACGAGCAATCGCTGACCGCCAGCATGGTGATCGATCACCGCACCCATCAGCCCTACGGCTTGTTGCATGGCGGCGCCTCCGTGGTGCTGGCCGAGTCGGTTGGCTCGATGGCCAGTTACCTGTGCATCGATGCGAGCAAGTTCTATTGCGTTGGCCTGGAAATCAATGCCAACCACCTGCGAGGGCTGCGCAGCGGGCGGGTCACGGCGGTGGCCAGGCCGATCCACATCGGGCGTACCACCCACGTCTGGGACATTCGCCTGAGCAGCGATGAAGGCAAGGCCAGTTGCGTGTCGCGCCTGACCATGGCGGTGGTGCCGCTGGGTGAGGCACCTCCAGCACGCTGATCCGCTGCTGCTGGGGCGTGGGCGATCTACATAACCATGGCCTGACTGTCACCCTTCCTGGCAGTTACGGTCATTGCCCCGGACCTGGGTCTTGCGGACAATCAACCCTTGATTTTGTTTATGGATATGTCGTTATGCCGCAGCAGATTTTTTTCGCCCATGCCAATGGCTTTCCTTCAGGCACCTACGGCAAGTTGTTTGCCGCACTTGCGCCGGAGTATCAAGTCGCGCATCTGCAGCAGCACGCCCATGACCCACGGTTTCCGGCGGACGACAACTGGTTCAACCTGGTGGACGAGTTGATCCATCACCTGGAGCAGCAACCAGGCCCGGTGTGGGGGGTGGGGCATTCCTTCGGCGGCGTCCTGCACCTGCACGCCGCATTGCGTTGCCCGCAGTTGTACCGCGGGGTGGTGATGCTTGATTCGCCCGTGCTGACCCGTACCGATCAGTGGGTGATCCGCGCGGCCAAGCGTTTTGGTTTAATCGACCGCCTGACCCCCGCCGGCCGCACCTTGGGGCGCCGGGAAGAGTTTGCCGACCTCGAGGCCGCCCGGCATTACTTTGCCGGCAAGAGCCTGTTCCGCGGTTTCGACCCGGAGTGTTTCGACGCCTACCTGCAACATGGTTTGCACAAGGTCGGCGATCGTTTGCGGTTGCGTTTTGACCCGGCCACCGAGATCAGTATCTACCGGGGGGTGCCGCACACCAGTCCTGGTCGTACGCGTCAGTTGCAGGTGCCGCTGGCGGTGGTGCGTGGGCGGCAGAGCCGGGTGGTCATGCGTCATCACGCCAGCGCGGTGGCCCGCATGCCCCAGGGCGAGTCCCTGACTGTGCCCGGCGGCCACATGTTCCCCCTCGAGCGGCCACAAGACACCGCCGGATTGCTCAAGGAGCTGTTCCAGCGCTGGGCCGGTCGCAGCGACCGGGAATGCGCGTGAGCAGCGTCACCGAGGTGCGCCTGAACCTGCCGCACATCGAATTGGCGGCCCACCTGTTCGGGCCTGAAGACGGCCTGCCAGTGATCGCTCTGCATGGCTGGCTCGACAACGCCAACAGCTTCGCCAGGCTGGCCCCCCGGCTCAAGGGCTTGCGCGTGTTGGCCCTGGACATGGCCGGGCATGGCCATTCCGGGCATCGCCCCCTGGGGGCCGGTTATGCCCTGTGGGATTACGCCCACGACGTGCTGCACGTTGCCGAACAGATGGGCTGGCACCGATTTGCCCTGCTTGGCCATTCCATGGGGGCGATTGTCTCGGTGGTGCTGGCGGGTGCCATGCCCGAGCGCGTGACGCACCTGGCGTTGATCGACGGGGTGATTCCCCCCACGGCGGAACATGACAATGCTGCCGAGCGCATGGGCATGGCGTTGCAGGCGCAACTGGACCTGCAAGGCAAGCGCAAACCGGTCTACAGCAGCATTGACCAGGCTGTGCAAGTGAGGATGAAAGGCCTGGTGGCGGTCAGTCGTGAAGCGGCTGAGTTGCTCGCCGAGCGCGGGCTGATGCCGGTGCCGGGCGGCTACACCTGGCGCACTGACAGTCGCCTGACACTGCCTTCACCCCTGCGCCTGTCCAGTGAGCAGGCGCTGTCCTTTGCCCGGCGCGTCAGTTGTCCGGCGCACCTGGTGGTCGCGGCCGACGGCATGCTCGGCAAGCATCCCGAGCTGTTGGAGCGTCTACCCTTTAGCCACGAACAGCTGCCAGGCGGGCATCACTTGCACTTGAACGACGAGGAGGGGGCAACCCTTGTTGCAGACTGTTTCAATCGCTTTTTCGCCATTCCTTGACTTGCAGCGGGCAACTGTCGAGGCTGGGCGGGTTGAAATGGGAGACAACCATGATAGATCTCTACACCGCTGCGACCCCTAATGGCCACAAGGTCTCTATCGTGCTCGAGGAACTCGGCATGCCCTACACGGTGCATGCCCTGAGTTTCGACAAGAAGGAACAAAAGGCACCCGCGTTTCTCAAGATCAATCCCAATGGCCGGATTCCGGCGATTGTCGACCGCGCCAACGGCGATTTTGCCGTGTTCGAATCCGGCGCGATCCTGCTCTACCTCGCTGAGCTGAGCGGGCAATTGCTGCCCACCGACCCACAAGGGCGTTCGCGGGTAATCCAGTGGTTGATGTTCCAGATGGGCGGCATCGGCCCGATGCAGGGCCAGGCGAATGTGTTTTTCCGCTACTTTGCGGAAAAGCTGCAGGGCGCCATCGACCGTTACCAGCACGAAACCCGCCGCCTGTACGAGGTGCTCGACAGCCGTCTGGAAACCGTTGAATACCTCGCCGACACCTACAGCATTGCCGACATTGCGACCTATCCGTGGGTGCGTGGCCATGAGTGGTCCGGGGTCTCGGTTGATGGCTTGCCGGCCTTGCAGCGCTGGATGGCTGCCATGGCCGAGCGCCCGGCAGTGCAGCGCGGGTTGTTGGTGCCACAACGCATCGACGACGCCAGTGTCATCAAGGGCGCCCAGGCCATGCTGATCCGATGAGAGTCTCTTCAAGGTTGAAGCGCATGCGTTTTTTCAGTTTGTTCGTACTTGCCTGTTGCAGTTCGTTGGCGTCGGCTGCCGACGTGCCGGGCAGCCAGGATTTGCCGCTGGTGCCACGCATGGCCGATGCGCAAATCGTCGATTATCGTCCGCCCGCCGAGCTGGAGCGGATCTACCCCATGGGTGCGATCCGCAAGATCAGCGGCCAGTTGCGGTTTGACGGGCAAGTCACTGCGCGGGGCCAGATGACCTCGGTGACCTATGAGTTGCCACCGGAACATTCCGCCACCGCTGCCTTCACCGCAGCCCGCGAGGCCTTGCAGAAGCAGGGCGCCGAGCTGTTGTTCTGGTGCCAGGCGCGTGATTGCGGCGAAAGCAGCCTGTGGGCCAACGAAGTCTTCGGCAACGCCAAGCTCTATGGTGCCGATAACGGCCAGGCCTACTTGCTGCTACGCCTGGCTGCACCCCAGGACAACTCATTGGTGGCGCTGTACAGCATCACGCGAGGCAATCGCCGGGCGTACCTGCATGTCGAGCAATTCGACGCCGGTGCCCCCTTGGGTGAGCTGTTGCCTACCTCTGCCACGTTGTTACGGCAACTCAAGGACACAGGCACGCTGGACCTGCCACGCTTGACCGGGGAACCCCAGGCCTCGTGGGTGACGTTGCTGTCCCGTGGCCTGAACCTCGATACCACGTTGCGGGTCAGTGTTTCCGGGGCCCAAGCCGATGCCTGGCGTCAGGCGCTGGTGGCACAGGGCGTGCGCAGTGCGCGGTTGGACCTGGGTGAGGTGAAAGACCCTGGCCTGCATTTCGAACTCTTGCGTTAAGCTCTGTGCAAGCGAACGTGCCTTGGGCCGTTCGCTTGCACTTTTGTCGATTAACCCTGTTCGAGATTTTTCATGCTCAATAACGATCGCCTGTTGGTGCAGATCCTGCTCCTGGTGTTATTCGGTGCCAGTTTCTGGGTGATGGCGCCGTTCTGGTCGGCGCTGTTCTGGGGGGCGGTGCTGGCGTTCGCCAGTTGGCCGTTGATGCGCCTGCTGACCCGTTGGCTCAACGGTCGCGAATCCCTGGCCGCCGCCGTGCTGACCCTGGGCTGGATGGTGCTGGTGGCGGCGCCACTGGTATGGCTGGGTTTCAACCTGGCGGACCATGTGCGCGATGCCACGGTCTTCATCAAGGATGTCCAGGTCGATGGCCTGCCCGAAGCGCCCGTCTGGCTCGGCTCCATTCCCCTGGTCGGGGGACGGTTGGTGGGTATCTGGAACAGCGTCGACCAGCAGGGCGCGGCACTGATGGTGACGGTCAAACCCTATCTGGGGCAGGTCGGCAACTGGTTGCTGGCACGCAGTGCGCAGATCGGTGGCGGTATCCTGGAGCTGACACTGAGCATCGTCTTCGTGTTCTTTTTCTACCGCGATGGCCCGCGGCTGGCGGGTTTTGTCCACCGTCTGCTGGAACGCCTGATCGGCGAGCGGGCCGGTTACTACATCGAGTTGGTGGCCGGCACCGTGCAGCGGGTGGTCAACGGGGTCATTGGCACGGCGGCGGCGCAGGCCGTGCTGGCCCTGATCGGTTTCCTAATCGCCGGTGTGCCGGGGGCGCTGGTGCTGGGCATCGTCACCTTCCTGCTCAGCCTGATTCCCATGGGCCCACCCCTGGTGTGGATTCCGGCCACGGCCTGGCTGGTGTGGAAGGGCGACTACGGGTTTGCAGTGTTCCTCGGTGTCTGGGGGATGTTCATCATCAGTGGCGTCGACAACGTGCTCAAACCCTACCTGATCAGCCGTGGCGGTAACCTGCCGTTGGTGATCGTCTTGCTCGGGGTCTTTGGCGGTTTGATTGCCTTCGGCTTTATCGGCCTGTTCATCGGCCCGACCTTGCTGGCGGTGGCCTATAGTCTGCTGATCGACTGGAGCAACAGCCAGGCACGGGTTGAAGACAAGCGCTGAAAGGGAGGGCGGGCTGACGCGGGTGGCAACGAGCGCGTCAGCTCTTTGAGGCTTTTTTTCAGTCATGGGCACCGTTGATGATGATTTACCGATCATCGGGTCCCGGACGGGCTCGCGTTCCGCTACAATGCGCGCCGATTTCGACTTGCCTGAGAGCCCACTCATGTCCGCCTGCCAGACTCCTATCATCGTCGCCCTGGATTTCCCTACCCGTGACGCCGCACTGAAGCTGGCTGACCAGTTGGACCCCAAGCTGTGCCGGGTCAAGGTCGGTAAAGAGCTGTTCACCAGTTGTGCTGCGGAAATCGTCGGAACCCTGCGCGACAAGGGTTTTGAAGTATTTCTCGACCTCAAGTTCCACGACATTCCCAACACCACTGCGATGGCCGTCAAGGCGGCAGCGGAGATGGGTGTGTGGATGGTCAACGTGCATTGCTCCGGTGGCTTGCGCATGATGGCGGCCTGCCGTGAAGTGCTCGACCAGCGCAGTGGTCCCAAGCCGCTGCTGATTGGCGTGACGGTGCTGACCAGCATGGAGCGTGAGGACCTGGCCGGGATCGGCCTGGACATCGAGCCGCAGGAGCAGGTCTTGCGTCTGGCGGCACTGGCGCAGAAAGCCGGGATGGATGGCCTGGTGTGTTCGGCGCTGGAAGCCCAGGCCTTGAAGGCGGCACATCCGTCGCTGCAACTGGTGACCCCGGGGATTCGTCCGGCGGGCAGTGCGCAGGACGATCAGCGCCGGATCCTTACTCCGCGCCAGGCTCTGGATGCGGGTTCTGACTATCTGGTGATCGGGCGTCCGATCAGTCAGGCGGCTGATCCAGCCAAGGCGTTGGCTGCGGTTGTGGCTGAGTTGGCTTTGTAGGGGCGGCGCATTTCTCTTCTGTGGGAGCGAGCTTGCTCGCGATAGCGGCCTGCGCCACACCCTAGATCTCGGCAATACCCCAATCCCCTGTAGCAGCTGCCGAGCCCGCGAGGCTGCGTTCGAGGACGCAGTCCACGCCCCGGCTATCTCAAGATCAAGAGCTGCAGGCGAGCCAACGCTCGGCCTGTTGAGTGGTGGTGGCTTCTGTAGGGGCTGGCTTGCCGGTGAGGGTGCGACAAGCCAGCAGTGCTGGCTTGGGTTAAACCTTCAACACCAGTTTCCCGAAGTTTTCGCCGCTGAACAATTTCATCAGGGTTTCCGGGAACGTCTCCAGTCCGTCAACGATATCCTCCTTGCTCTTGAGCTGACCCTTGGCCATCCAGCCGGCCATTTCCTGCCCGGCGGCCGCGAATTGTGCGGCGTAGTCCATCACCACGAATCCTTCCATGCGTGCCCGGTTGACCAGCAGCGAGAGGTAGTTGGCCGGCCCCTTGATTGCTTCCTTGTTGTTGTACTGGCTGATGGCGCCGCAGATGATCACGCGGGCCTTGACGTTCAGGCGGCTCAGTACAGCGTCGAGGATGTCGCCGCCGACGTTGTCGAAGTACACGTCCACGCCTTTCGGGCATTCGCGCTTGAGACCGGCCACCACGTCCTCACTCTTGTAGTCGATGGCCCCGTCGAAACCCAGTTCGTCAATCAGGAACCGGCACTTGTCGGCCCCCCCGGCAATGCCCACCACGCGGCAACCTTTGAGTTTGGCAATCTGCCCGGCGATGCTGCCGACCGCTCCGGCGGCGCCAGACAGCACCACGGTTTCACCGGCCTTGGGTGCGCCGACGTCCAGCAGCGCGAAATAAGCGGTCATGCCGGTCATGCCCAGCGCTGACAGGTAACGTGGCAGTGGCGCCAGTTTCGGATCGACCTTGTAGAAACCGCGCGGCTCACCGAGGAAGTAGTCCTGCACCCCTAGTGCGCCGTTGACGTAATCGCCCACGGTAAACCCGGGGTTGTTGGAGGCAATGACCTGGCCCACGCCCAAGGCACGCATGACTTCGCCAATGCCCACTGGCGCGATGTAGGACTTGCCTTCGTTCATCCAGCCGCGCATGGCCGGGTCCAGCGACAGGTACTCGTTCTTGACCAGGATCTGGCCCGCCGCCGGTTCGCCCACCGGTACTTGCTGATAGGTAAAGGTTTCGCGGTTTGCCGCCCCCACCGGGCGTTTGGCGAGCAGGAATTGGCGGTTGGTCTGGGCAGTCATGGCGGGTACTCAAGGGTGAAGGAAGTCTGATTGATAGACCCTCATGGCCGATGTCGCAAGGTTTGCTGATCCAGCGAATACGGCTCGATCCAACGCAGTGATAGTTCGGTGGGCCTATTCATCACTGCTACTCATGAGCGATCAACCGGCCTTCTGATAGTGCTGACGTGCGACAGGGCCGGGTGGCTAGACTGGCAAAACGCGTTCACTCCCATTTTTCGAGGACACAACAATGAGCATGACGTTTTCTGGCCGGGTAGCGTTGGTGACCGGTGCGGCCGCCGGTATCGGCCGTGCGACTGCCCAGGCATTTGCCGCCGAAGGCTTGCAAGTGGTGGTGGCGGATCTCGATGTGGCGGGGGGAGAGGGCGCGGTCGAACTGATTCGTGCGGCCGGTGGCGAGGCAGTGTTTGTGCGTTGCAACGTGACCCAGGAAAGCGACGTGCAAAACCTGATGGCGCAAGCCGTGAGTACTTATGGCCGAATTGATTACGCCTTCAACAACGCCGGGATCGAGATCGAAAAGGGCAAGCTGGCCGAGGGCACGCTCGATGAGTTCGACGCGATCATGGGGGTCAATGTCAAAGGTGTCTGGCTGTGCATGAAACATCAACTGCCTTTGATGCTGGCCCAGGGCGGTGGCGCCATCGTCAATACCGCCTCGGTGGCCGGCCTGGGGGCGGCACCTAAGATGAGCATCTACGCTGCGTCCAAGCACGCGGTGATCGGCCTGACCAAGTCGGCCGCCATCGAATATGCGAAGAAAAAGATCCGGGTCAATGCGGTGTGTCCTGCGGTGATTGATACCGACATGTTCCGTCGGGCCTACGAGGCCGATCCGAAAAAGGCCGACTTCGCTGCCGCCATGCACCCGGTGGGACGTATAGGCAAGGTGGAAGAAATTGCCAGTGCGGTGCTGTACCTGTGCAGCGATGGCGCGGCGTTTACCACAGGCCATTCGTTGGCCGTGGATGGTGGGGTGACGGCTTTTTGATGGACTGAGGAAAGCCGAGTTTTCTGCAGTGCAACCACTGGAACTTATGTAAGAGCAAGCCCGCATTCCTGTGGGCTTTTTTGTGTCTTTGGTGAATGTGTTTCAAGGGGTTAGGGCGAGGGGGTTTTGACCGGGTGCCGCGTCAAGCGGACAGGCAGGCTGTGCTTAACTGATCGAGGAAATAATCTAAAACATTTGGAGCTGATTTCTCATGGAATTGAGAATCGATCGTCAGGCGCTGGTCCCCGTCGTGCAGCAGGTGGTTGATGCGCTTGCCGGCAGAATTCGCCAGGGTGCCATCGAGCCTGGCACGCGTTTACCCTCTGTTCGCCAACTGGCCCGGGACAACCTGCTCAGCCAATCCTGCGTGATAGAAGCCTACGAGCGCATGGTGGCGCAGGGCGTGCTTGCATCGCGTCATGGTTCAAGCTATTTCGTTGTCACGCCGCTGCTCCCGTGCAGCTCTGAAGAAGTGCTCGCTGCCGGGGCAAGCCCGTTGCCCCTGGGATGTGCCGGCATGCCGCAAAGCTGGCGCGAAAGCGATGACCTCGGGTATGCGATCCGGCAGATGTCACGCACCGATATGCAGGGGTTGTTCAGCTACAGCTCGGTGTATGGCTTGCCGGCCCTGCGCCTGCAGATTCTCAAGCGCCTGAAACAGATTTCGATCGTCGCCGAGCAGTCCCAGGTGCTCACCACTGCCGGCGCCACCCATGGGCTGGACCTGATCATCCGCACCCTGCTCAAACCCGGTGATTGTGTGGTGGTGGAAACGCCCGGTCATTCGAACCTGTTCGAGCAATTGCGGTTGTCAGGTGTGCGGATGCTCGAGGTGCCGCGTACCCCGCGTGGGCCGGACATCCAGGTGCTTGAGTCGCTCTTGGCAGTCCATCAGCCGCGCGCACTGTTCATCAACAGCCAGTTTCACAATCCTACCGGCAGTTGCCTGGTCCTCGCTGTGGCGCAACGCCTGCTGGAGCTGGCCGCTCAATATGGGCTGTGCATTGTCGAAGATGACGTCTATGGCGATTTTCACGGGCGCAGTGCGACTCGTCTGGCCGCGCTGGATAACGCTGGCTGTGTGATCTACCTCGGCAGTTTTTCCAAGACCCTCAGCAGCTCGCTGCGGGTCGGCTATGTCGTGGCCAATCAGGCGCTGGTGGCGCGCCTGGCGCAGGTCAAGCGGATCACCAGTCTGGGCGTCTCCTGCTTCAGTGAAGCGGTGCTCCATACCCTGCTGGCCAACGGGGCATATCGCAAGCTGGTGCAGCGCCAGCGGCTGCGTTTGAAGCGCGAGCTGAACGCGTCACTGCAGGTGCTGGAGGACGCGGACTGGGAAGTCTTTGGCAGACCTTCGGGGGGGCTGTATATCTGGGCCAGGCCCAGGGCTTGTGCAGCGAAACACGTACGCGCCCTCGCGCAGCGACACGGTATTGCCCTGGCTGGCAGCGCTGAATTCAGCCCCAGCGGCGAGGCCGGCGATTGGTTGCGCATCAATGTGGCCTATGCCGGCGACTCACAAGCATTGGCGTTCTTTCAGGCCTGCGCATTGGAGGATCGACCTCAAGCGTTCTGAAAGCGACGCATACATAGCTTTTTGCCATGATTGCGGCAGCCGAGACTTGTGCTTGAGGGGCCCCGGTTGCGACCCTGCCGGGAGAGAAAATGGCCCCCATTGCCATTGGCCACTGGAAGAAGGTGACGAGCAATGATTTCAGGCGCGCAAGGATATTTCGCCAACCTCGGCATGGCGAAAAAACTGGGACTGGGTTTTATCCTGGTGTTGCTGTTGACTGCCCTGGTAGCGGCTATCGGGGTCTGGTCGCTGCACACCATCAGCCAGCGTTTCGACGGGCTCAAGCAAATGTCGGCGCTCAACAGTGGCCTGCTCAAGGTGCGTCTGCTGGAGCAGGAGTATGCCTTGCACGCCGATGACAAAACCGCCGAGGCCTTGCGCCAGGGCCTTGACGGTTTGCTCAACCTGACCGCCGAGCTCAAGGCGCGGTCGGCGGTCAATGCCCCGGTGATGAATGAGGTCGAGCATTCCCTGGGCGCCTATCGCAAGGCCTTCGATGAATTTGTCGAGCTGACTTCGGCCAAGGACCTGGCGCTGGAAATGGCCAGTTGGTCGGTCGCAAGCGTGGCCAACAACCTGGATGTATTGCAGGCGGGGCTGGCTGACGATGGCGCCTACACACTCAAGGAGTCGGCCGGCAAGGAGGGTGGTGAATTTATCGAGCAAGCCAGCCAGGTCAGTCAGGTCTCGAAGTTGATGCTGCAGGCAATGAACGAGGCGCGGGTCCGCCTGGACCAGAGCCGCAAGGCCACCACGCAGGATCGCGAGCAGGGCAAGATCGAGCAGGCTGACCAGGCGTTGAGCCAGGCGCAAGCGCTGATGCAGGTGGTCAAGGATGGTGGTTACCAGACTGTACTCGGCGAGGTGGCCGGGCACATCGCCAGTTTCACCGAAAAACTGGCGGAGTACACCGAACTCCTGGCTCGCGAACAACAGGTGTATCAACAGTTACATGCACGTGCTGGCGAAGTGGTGCAGCGGGTCGATCAGGCTTACGCCGCACAAGACCAGGCGATGCAGGCAGAGTTGCAGCAAAACTCGCTGCTGATCATTGTGTCGTCGGCCTTGGCCTTGGTGGTCGGACTGATCGCCGCCTGGCTGATCACCCGACTGATCGTTAGCCCTTTGCGCAGCGTAATCCGACTGGCCGAGCAAATTGCCGCTGGCGACTTGAGTGCCAGTGTAGTGGTGACCCGGCGTGATGAAATCGGCCAGCTGATGCAGGCCATGCAGCAGATGGGCGCGGGATTGAGCCGGATCGTCAGTGGCCTGCAGGCGGGCATCGAGCAACTGGCCAGCTCCGCGCAGTCGCTGTCGGCAGGGACCGAGCAGACCAATCTTGAAGTCAGCAGCCAGAAAGAGGAAACCGAACAAGTTGCCACCGCCATGAATCAGATGACGGCCACGGTGCACGACGTGGCGCGCAATGCCGAGGAAGCGGCGCAGGCTGCCCAAACCGCTGACAGCAAGGTGGAGTCCGGCCAGCAGGTGGTGCGTCAGAGCATGCAGCGGATCGAGCAACTGGCAGACTCGGCGACGTCGGCCAGCTCCAGCATCGAGAGCTTGAGCGCCGAGATCCAGAACATTGGCAGTGTCCTCAGCGTGATCAAGAGCGTGGCCGAGCAAACCAATCTACTGGCCCTCAACGCCGCCATTGAGGCGGCGCGGGCAGGCGAGCAGGGCAGGGGCTTTGCCGTGGTGGCCGATGAGGTCCGCGCGCTGGCCAAGCGCACCCAGCAGTCGACCGAGGAAATCGAGCGCCTGGTGTCTTCCCTGCGCGGCGCCGCGCAGTCTTCAGTGCAGCAGATCCAGAACAGTGGCGAGTTGGTCAAGCTGGCGGTCAGTGATGCGTTGCAGACCGAGAGCGCACTGGGCAGTATCGCTGCGGCCGTTTCGCTGATTCAGCAGATGAACCAGCAGATCGCGGCCGCAGCCGAGCAGCAGAGTTCGGTGGCCGAAGAGATCAATCGCAGCGTCACCAGCATCCGTGCCAGTGCCGATCAATCCTCGCTGGCCATGCAGGGCAATGCCGCGTCGAGCATTGAGCTGGCGCAGCTGGGTGTGGAACTGAAGGGGATGGTCGGGCATTTCAGGCTGTAAGGCGGGGCGCCTTCGAGGATCGCAGGCCAGTACTGGCCCGCGATCCTTGAAGGCGGCATCAGTCGTAGATGACCTTTTTCTTCCAGTCGGCATCGGCCTCGACTTCCTTGAGGCCCTCGGTCAACTCATTCACGTCACCTTCAACCGGGGCAATGTTGGTCAGCACCATGGAGTTGGCGCGGGCCAGGAGTTTTTCCAGGAACTTCAGCTGTTCACTGTAGGCCTGCGGATCGGGTTGTTTGCGCAAGTACTGCACGCCACGCTCGAATGCCAGGCGCGCCTGGCCAGGTTGCTCCTGTTGCAGGGCGTGCTGGCCCAGATTGCTGAAAAACTCGATGTGCAGCAGCACCAGGATGTGGCGGATTTCACGAATCCAGCTTTTTGCCTCGTTGGTGGGCAGGAAACCATCGTGGGCGGCGCGGGTGACCTGTCCATGCAAGGCTTCGAGCAGGAAACGTACGTCCTTGGCCTTGGCCTCGGTCAGGATCGGCGCCGGCGGGTTGTTCACCGGAATCGATTCGCCCTGGGCAATCAAGGCCTTCAACTCTTCGATGCGGCTTTTCAAGGGGGTGCTGGATTTCTCCAGATTGAGCATGCGCTGGCAGACGTTCAGTTCCAGGCGAGCCAGCAGCAACTTGAGGGCCGGTGTCATCAACTGGCCGGGGAAGGTCTCGGTGATTTCGCCGCAGCGGCGCAAGCGGTCATTGAGTTCAACCTTGGTGCGGGCCTTTTGCAGCTTGTTGTTTTCCACCACATTGTTCATGTAGCCAATAGCGATCAGTAGTGCGATCCCGACTATTACTAGCAGGGTGATCATGAGTGGTGTCACCGTGAAGACCTCTTTATTGGGTTTGGGTGCGAGTGTAGTGGCTAAGCCTGGGGGCGGATAGGGCGGTGCGACGAGTTGAAACGGGCCCTGCAGCGGTCGATAGGGGTAGGTGGTCGATGGATGCACAATGCCACTATCGGTGTGCCAAGGACTATAGCGCCTTGGCGAGTGCCAGAATATAGGCGTCAAACACCGGTCGGCCGAAAACCCCGAAACGTCCCACAAAGGACAGCGAAGTCATTGATTTAAATAAATTTATATCGGGGGGTTGACGACCCCTCAATCCATCCATAGAATGCGCGCCACTTACAGCGTAAAGCGAACAGCAAAACGCGGTAGGGAGTGAAGTTGTAGCTGTGTCCCCTTCGTCTAGTGGCCTAGGACACCGCCCTTTCACGGCGGTAACAGGGGTTCGAGTCCCCTAGGGGACGCCAATGCGGGAATAGCTCAGTTGGTAGAGCACGACCTTGCCAAGGTCGGGGTCGCGAGTTCGAGTCTCGTTTCCCGCTCCAATTTTAAACAGCAGTGCTTTCGGGCGGTGCTGAGTGAAACCAGAACCAAGTCTTCGGATGCGGCTCTGGACACCGAAACACACACCATGTGTTCCGGGTAGCGTGTCCCCTTCGTCTAGTGGCCTAGGACACCGCCCTTTCACGGCGGTAACAGGGGTTCGAGTCCCCTAGGGGACGCCATTTGCGGGAATAGCTCAGTTGGTAGAGCACGACCTTGCCAAGGTCGGGGTCGCGAGTTCGAGTCTCGTTTCCCGCTCCAAATTTAACGAGAGCGCCACTCAGTGAGTGGCGTTTTTGTTGGTCACCGCAGCACACGCCATGTGTTGCGGGTAGTAGTTGCTGTGTCCCCTTCGTCTAGTGGCCTAGGACACCGCCCTTTCACGGCGGTAACAGGGGTTCGAGTCCCCTAGGGGACGCCATTGCGGGAATAGCTCAGTTGGTAGAGCACGACCTTGCCAAGGTCGGGGTCGCGAGTTCGAGTCTCGTTTCCCGCTCCATATTCATCAAAAACGCCGCTCATCGAGCGGCGTTTTTGTGTGCGTGGTTTTTTTGTTGCCTCGCCATTCAAGTGGCAATACCTGCTGCCCACCGGGTGTTTCCCCTCGCCATTAAACCTCTCAAATTGTTACCGGACGCACCAATACCGGGCGAAGTGCGCACCGGGTAACAGTCTGAACCTTGAACGGCCTGATCCTCAATACACTGTTTATGTACGGCGAAACCCCCGTGCCTGTGGGCTTGCGTGCCTTTCGCCTGGGGCGGTTTTGCCTTGCGCGGGGGAGTTGGCTGAGTGATTGCATATGCTTGTACGTACAAGTAAATCTATGTGCGTAAGTGTTGAGGTCGAAAGTCGACGCACTGGATTGCTTTTGAAGCTAGCGCTTGAGGTTCGGGATCAGATTTAGCGCCTTGCACGCAGTCCCTGACCCTACCCATGCGTCACAAGCGCCCGTCATGGTTTTAGGAATTGATAATAATGAAAAGAACATTGCTGACCCTTTCTGCGCTGACCCTCTGCCTGGCTGCCGGTGCTGCCCTGGCCAAGGACTACAAGGAGCTGCGTTTTGGCGTCGATCCTTCTTATGCACCCTTCGAATCCAAGGCCGCCGATGGCAGTCTGGTGGGCTTCGATATCGATCTGGGCAACGCGATCTGCGCCGAGTTGAAGGTCAAGTGCCGGTGGGTAGAAAGTGATTTTGACGGCACGATTCCCGGGCTCAAGGCCAACAAGTTCGACGGTGTGATTTCCTCGATGACCGTTACCCCGGCTCGGGAAAAAGTCATCGATTTTTCCAGTGAGCTGTTCTCCGGTCCAACTGCCCTGGTCTACAAGAAGGGTTCCACTGTAGGTATCGACCTGGCTTCGCTCAAGGGCAAAAAAGTCGGCTACGAGCAGGGCACCATTCAAGAGGCCTATGCCAAGCAAGTACTGGACAAGGCTGGCGTGGAAACCCAGGCCTACGCCAACCAGGACCAGGTCTACGCCGACCTGATTTCCGGCCGTCTCGACGCCTCGATCCAGGACATGCTGCAAGCCGAGCTGGGCTTCTTGAAGTCGCCACAAGGTGTCGACTACGAAGTCAGCCCGCCCGTCGACAGTCCACTGTTACCGGCCAAGACCGCGGTGGGTATTGCCAAGGGCAACACCGAACTGAAGGCCCTGATCAATAAAGGCATCCAGGCGCTGCACGATGACGGCACCTACGCGGCGATCCAGAAAAAACACTTCGGTGATCTGAATCTCTACAGCGGCAAATAACGTCCCGCGCCCTTCTCGGGGAGGGCGCTTCTTTATCGCTATAGGTCCTGTGAATTATGTTCGAAGCTCTCTTACAGACGCTCGGGCTTTCCGCATTCAGCTTGCAGGGTTTTGGCCCTCTGTTGCTGGAAGGCAGCTGGATGACCGTCAAGTTATCGATTTTGTCCCTACTGCTGAGTGTGCTGCTCGGACTGCTCGGCGCCAGCGCCAAGCTGTCCAGCCTCAAACTGTTGCGAATTCCCGCCCAGCTCTACACCACCTTGATTCGTGGGGTGCCGGACCTGGTGCTGATGCTGTTGATTTTCTACAGCCTGCAAACCTGGTTGACCAGTTTCACGGTGGCCATGGAGTGGGAATACATCGAGATCAATCCATTTGGCGCCGGGGTCATCACCCTGGGCTTTATCTATGGCGCCTATTTCACCGAGACCTTCCGTGGCGCGATCCTCGCCGTGCCCCGTGGCCAGATGGAAGCTGCCACCGCCTACGGCCTGAGTCGTGCGCAGCGCTTTCGCTTCGTGGTCTTCCCGCAGATGATGCGTTTCGCTTTGCCGGGTATTGGCAACAACTGGATGGTGATTCTCAAGGCCACCGCGCTGGTGTCGATCATCGGCCTGGCCGACCTGGTCAAGGCCGCCCAGGACGCCGGCAAGAGTACTTATCAGTTGTTCTTTTTCCTGGTGTTGGCGGCGCTGATCTACCTGCTGATCACCAGCGCGTCGAATGTCGTCCTGCGCTGGCTTGAGCAGCACTACGCGGCAGGTTCCCGGGAGGCAGTGCGATGATTGAGCTCTTGCAGGAGTACTGGAAGCCGTTCTTCTACAGTGACGGCTACCACATCACCGGCCTGGCGATGACGATGTGGCTGCTCAGCGCCTCGATCTGCATCGGCTTCCTGGTGTCGATCCCGCTGTCGATTGCCCGGGTTTCACCGCATTTCTACATCCGCTGGCCGGTGCAGTTCTACACCTACCTGTTCCGTGGCACGCCGCTGTATATCCAGTTGCTGATCTGCTACACGGGGATCTACAGCCTCGCCGCGATCCGCGCGCAACCGGTGCTCGATGCGTTCTTTCGCGACGCGATGAACTGCACGATCCTGGCCTTCGCCCTGAACACCTGTGCCTACACCACGGAGATTTTCGCCGGGGCGATTCGCAGCATGAACCACGGCGAAGTCGAGGCTGCCAAGGCCTATGGCCTGACGGGCTGGAAGCTGTATGCCTACGTGATCATGCCTTCGGCCCTGCGCCGTTCGTTGCCCTACTACAGCAACGAAGTGATCCTGATGCTGCACTCCACCACCGTGGCCTTCACCGCGACCATCCCGGACATCCTGAAAGTCGCGCGGGACGCCAACTCGGCAACCTTCCTGACGTTCCAGTCGTTCGGCATCGCCGCGTTGATCTACCTGGCCGTAACCTTTGCCCTGGTCGGTCTGTTCCGGGTTGCCGAACGCCGCTGGCTGGCATTTCTCGGTCCAGCCCATTAAGGGCGGCAGTCACCGTCTGCGACCGATGCGCCGCGACGTACCTTTTTTCTTTCTGGATGTTTGCGCCCATGTACAAACTGACCATTGAAGAGTTGCACAAGAGTTACGGTAGCCACGAAGTGCTCAAGGGGGTTTCCCTCAAAGCCAAGACCGGGGATGTGATCAGCCTGATCGGCGCCAGTGGTTCGGGCAAGAGCACCTTTTTGCGTTGCATCAACTTTCTCGAAACCCCCAACGACGGTGCCATGAGCCTGGACGGCAAGTCGATTCGCATGGTCAAGGATCACCATGGCATGCGCGTGGCCGACGACGCCGAGTTGCAACGCCTGCGCACGCGCCTGGCGATGGTGTTTCAGCACTTCAACCTGTGGGGCCACATGACGGTGCTGGAAAACATCAGCATGGCGCCGCGCCGGGTGCTGGGTGTCAGCAAGAAAGAGGCTGAAGAGCGGGCCCGCCGTTATCTGGAAAAGGTCGGCCTGCCGGCTCGTGTGGCAGAGCAGTATCCGGCGTTCCTCTCCGGTGGCCAGCAGCAGCGGGTGGCGATCGCCCGTGCGCTGGCAATGGAGCCGGAAGTCATGCTGTTCGACGAGCCCACTTCGGCCTTGGACCCGGAGTTGGTGGGGGAGGTGCTCAAGGTGATCCAGGGGTTGGCCGAAGAGGGGCGGACGATGATCATGGTCACCCATGAAATGAGCTTTGCGCGCAAGGTCTCCAACCAGGTGCTGTTCCTGCATCAAGGGCGAGTCGAAGAGCAGGGGGCGCCGGAGGAGGTGCTGGGTAATCCGAAGAGCGAGCGCCTGCAACAGTTTCTCAGCGGTAATCTGAAGTAACTGCGTGCGCGTCCGGCCGCGGGGCTGGGCGCGTGCAGTTTGTTACAGCGAGAGCAGCAGGCGTCCGGCAAACAGAATCAGGATCACGCCCATGGTCCGTTCGAACCAGTGGCCCATGCGCATGAACTGCTGGCGCACCCGGTTGCTGGAAAAGAACAGTGCCACCAGGACAAACCACAGGGCGTTGACCAAACACATCCACAGTCCGTACAGCGCCTGCACCCCCAACGGCGTGGTGGCGCTAATGAGTGTGGTGAAGATCGCCAGAAAGAACAGCGTTGCCTTGGGATTGGTGGCGTTGGTCAGGAAGCCGGTGGTAAAGGCTTTGCCCAGGCTCTGCGGGGCTTCGGCTGTGGCGGCGGCCGGTTCGCTGTCAAGCGTCGACTTGGGTTTGCTGCGCAGCAGGCTCACGCCCAGATAAACGATGTAGCCACCCCCCAGCACCTTGGTCACCGTCAGCAACCAGGGCGTGGTGTGCATCAGTGCGCCGACGCCGAGCACGGTGTACAGCACGTGCACTGAAATGCCCGCGCCAATACCCAGCGCAGTGCAGATCCCCACCCAGCGGCCAAACCTCACGCTCTGGCGGATCGTCACCGCAAAATCCGGCCCCGGGGCCACCACGGCGAGAAAGTGGATGGTCGCCAACGCCAGGAACTCACCCAGATAATTCGAAAGCATCTCAACTCCAGCAGGTAGGGGGGAGCATGCTCTGGCGAGCATGCCGGTAACGTGTGCTTTCAGGGGAGGGGCAGGTCGGGGCTCAGCTGACGTCGTAGCGCACCGACAGCGTGCCTTTCTTCTGCGAGAGGCTGGCGATGGTCACCGTGCCGAGTTCCTGCAGGCGCCGCACATGGGTGCCGCCGCAACCGTAGGCCGGTAGTTCACCAAAACTGATTTCCCGCGCGCCTTCGCGCAGCGAGGTCAGGCGCGGCAGGTCGTCTTCAATCCACTGGGCCAGGGCGTCTTGCAGGGCACTGGCATCGAACTCTGTGGGCGTCTCGCCCGGCTTGAACGTCACCCGTCCTTCACCTGGCCAGTGATGACCCTTGATCGGAATCCAGCCGAGGGTTTCGGCAAAGTGTCCGATCAAGTGCCCGGCCGTATGCAGCCGGGTATTGAGCTGGCGACGTTGCTCGTCGAGGCGGATGCGGGTCATGCCGGGGCTGATGGGCCGATCGACGTAGTGCACGATGCGCTCGGGCTCCTGAACCACCCGCAGGACCTGGCTTTCACCGATCCAGCCGGTGTCGCAGAGTTGACCGCCACCTTGGGGATGGAACAGCGTGGCACGCAGTACGACGGCAAATTCGTTCTCGTAGGGCGTGCACTCCAGGACTTCCACGTTGGCACTGTGTTCATCGCTGTGGAAGAACAGGCGAAGCGTCATATTCCAGGCTCTTATCAAAATTTCCGTTTTTTATTATATGGATGGCGCAATAGCGTGATAATCCGTTCAAACATCAAAGGACTGTTGCGCTGTGAGCATAAATCTACCGTTACCGCTGTTGGGTGAAATGGCGATTTTCGTCAAGGTGGTCGAGACCGGCAGCTTCTCGGAAGCGGCGCGCCAGCTGGGTTCTTCTCCCTCGGCGGTGAGCCGGAGCATCTCGCGCCTGGAAAAGGCCCTGGCCACCCGCTTGCTGCAACGCACCACGCGCAAGTTGCGCCTGAGCGATGGCGGCGAAGAGGTGTTCAAACGCTGCCAGGAGATGGTCAGCGCCGCCCGTTCGGTCATGGAAATCAGTGGCCAGTTTACCCAGGAGGCCGAAGGGTTGGTGCGGGTCAGCGTGCCCAAGGCTGTGGGGCGGTTTGTGATCCATCCGCATATGCCAGAGTTTCTGCGGCGCTATCCCAAGGTCGATGTCGAGTTGCTCCTGGAGGACCGCGAGGTCGACCTGATCGACGACCATGTCGACCTGGCGATCCGCATCACCGACCGCCCACCGGTGGGACTGGTGGGGCGTCAGTTGCTGACCATCGACCACCTGCTGTGTGCGACGCCGCAGTACCTGGCGGAGCACGGCACGCCGAGCCATCCTCACGACCTGCTGAATCACAGTTGCATCTACCTGGGTGAAACGCCGAGCGATGCGCGCTGGAAGTTCAAGCGGGGCAGCAAGGCGGTGACCGTCGGGGTGCGCGGGCGATATGCGGCCAATCACACTGGAGTGCGCCTGGGGGCCGTGTTGCAGCATATCGGCATTGGCAGCCTGCCGTACTTCACCGCCCGGCATGCCCTTGAGCAGGGGTTGATCGTGCAGGTGCTAGCGGACTGGAGCTTTCTCGCTTCCTACAGTGGTGGCGCCTGGTTGCTGCATTCGCCGACCCGCTACCTGCCGCCCAAGCTGAGGGTGTTCATCGATTATCTGGTGGAGTGCCTGGAGAAAGAGCCGACGCTGAGTAAGCCCGGGAAATCGGCTGGGGTGGGTACGTTTGTTGCGCACTATGAGTTGCCGGAGAGTGAGGGGTTGTTCTGAGGTAGTGCGGGAGGGGGGGGACATTTCTGTGGGAGCGGGCTTGCCCGCGATGGCGATTTCCGCCAATCCCCCGTAGCAGCTACCGAGCCCGCGAGGCTGCGTTCGAGGACACAGTCCTCGCCGCCCTTCAATGAGCCGACCTAGCGGTCGGCCTGCTTGGCTGTGCTGTAGGAGGTTCGCTTCCTGCTGTTGATCAGTGCTTGCTGTCCTGGTTCGACAGGGCCAGCAGTTGTTTTTCCTGGTTCCAGTCGAAAGGTTCGTCGTTCTGTTCGGCTTCGAAGCGACGTTCTTCCAGGGCTTGGTACAGGTCGATCTCATCGTCGGGCATGTAGTGCAGGCAGTCACCGGCGAAGTACCACAGCAGGTCGCGTGGGACCATATGGGCGATTTGCGGGTAGCGTTGGATGATCTGGCACATCAGGTCCTGGCCCAGGTACTGGCTTTCGATCGGATCGATCGGCAGGGCGGCACGCAGTTCATCGAAGCGTTCCAGGAACAGCGCATGGCTTTCTTCCGGGACCTGCTCGGCTTCACCGACAGCGACCAGGATACTGCGCAGGAGGTCGAGCTGGACGAGAGTTTGGTCGAGCATAACGGGAGTCCTCTAGAACTAAAGCAAAACGGGCGCCGGAGTATATAGCTCTGGCGCCCGTTTTTCATCTCCGCCGCGCTGGACGGGCCAGGGGCCTAGCGGACTTTGCCCTCGGCCAGTTGCAGTTGCTCCTTGGAAAAGTCATCGACGTCGATCACTTTGCGACGCGCCGCTTCAGCTTCGCGCAGGCTCTGCGCCTCCACGGCTTGCAGCACCCCGGCCTCAAGCGCCGCGTCGATGAGGTTTTCCCCGGCAGCGGGCTTGAACTGCCCGCTCTTGAGGGCCAGGTGGAGTTTTTTCTGCAGCGGATGGACCGCATTCAGCAGATTGCAGGCATGTTGCAGGGCGCCCACCGGATCTTCGACAGCTTGCGGACGGTAGCAGCCGCCCAGCAGCTCCTCGAGGGTCGGGTCGCCCTTGGCCCGGCCGATCACGCCTGCCACTTCGGCACCGAGTCGGTCGTCCGGGCCTTTGTGTCGGCGCCCGAACGGAAACACGATGACCCGCAACAGGCAGCCCAGCACCTTGCTCGGGAAGTTGCTCAACAGCTCGTCCAGCGCCCGTTCGGACTGCCCCAGGCTTTCCTCCATTGCCCAGGTGAACAGCGGCCGCATGTGCTCGGGCGAGTCGAGGTCGTGATAACGCTTGAGCGCGGCAGAGGCCAGGTACATGTTGCTCAGTACATCGCCCAGGCGGGCTGACAGGCGCTCACGGCGTTTCAGCTCGCCGCCCAGCAACATCATGCTCAGGTCGGCGAGCATGGCGAAGGCAGCCGCCTGGCGGTTGAGCGCGCGGAAGTAACCCTGGCTGAGTTTGTCGCCGGGACTGTGTTCCAGATGACCAAAGCCGAGGTTGAGGACCAGGGTGCTGGCAGCATTGCTCACGGCAAAGCCGATATGCTTGAGCAGCAAACCGTCGAACTCTTTCAGTGCCTGGTCCTTGTCTTCGCGGCCGGCGAGGGCCATTTCCTTGAGAACGAACGGGTGGCAGCGGATCGCGCCCTGGCCGAAGATCATCAGGTTGCGCGAGAGAATGTTTGCGCCCTCCACGGTGATGAAGATCGGCGCACCTTGCCAGCTACGGCCCAGGTAGTTGTTCGGGCCCATGATGATCGCCTTGCCGCCGTGCACATCCATTGCGTGGCTGATGCACTCGCGACCCCGCTCGGTGAGGTGATACTTGAGCACTGCCGAGAGCACCGAGGGTTTTTCGCCAAGGTCCAGGGCGCTGGCGGTGAGCATGCGGGCCGCGTCCATCATCCAGGCATTGCCGCCGATGCGCGCCATGGCTTCCTGAATACCTTCGAAGGCCGAGAGCGGCACGTTGAACTGTTCACGCACCTGGGCATATTGGCCGGTGACCAGGCTGGTGAACTTGGCGGCGCCCGTGCCTACGGCTGGCAACGAAATCGAGCGTCCCACCGACAGGCAGTTCATCAGCATCATCCAGCCCTTGCCGAGCATCTCCTGGCCGCCAATGAGGAACTCCAGGGGCACGAAAACGTCCTTGCCGGAGTTGGGCCCGTTCATGAACGACGCGCCGAGAGGCAGGTGGCGGCGCCCGATTTCCACGCCATCGGTATCGGTGGGAATCAAGGCCAGGCTGATGCCCAGGTCTTCTTCGTCGCCCAGCAGATGGTCCGGATCATAGGCCTTGAACGCCAGGCCGAGCAGCGTGGCCACGGGGCCCAGGGTGATGTAGCGCTTTTCCCAGTTCAGGCGCAGGCCCAGGGTTTCCTCGCCTTGCCATTGGCCTTTGCAGATAATCCCGGTGTCAGGCATCGCGCCGGCGTCGGAACCTGCCAGCGGGCCGGTCAGGGCGAAGCACGGGATGTCATCGCCACGGGCCAGGCGCGGCAGGTAGTGGTTGCGTTGTTCTTCGGTGCCGTAGTGCAGCAGCAGTTCGGCCGGCCCCAGTGAGTTGGGGACCATGACGGTGGAGGCGAGGTCGCCACTGCGGGTCGCCAGTTTCATCGCCACTTGTGAGTTGGCGTAGGAGGAGAACCCCTTGCCGCCGTATTCCCGGGGAATGATCAGGGCAAAAAAGCCGTTGGCCTTGATATGTGCCCAGGCTTCGGCTGGCAGGTCCATGGTCTGGCCGATCTGCCAGTCGCTGACCATGGCGCAGAGCTCTTCGGTCGGGCCGTCGAGGAAGGCCTGCTCCTCTTCGCTCAACTGCGCCTTGGGATAGGCCAGCAGCTTGTTCCAGTCCGGGCGACCGCTGAACAGTTCACCATCCCACCAGACGGTGCCCGCATCGATGGCGTCGCGTTCGGTTTGCGACATGGGCGGCAGGGTTTTCTGGAACCAGTTGAACAGCGGGGCGCTGAAGAACTTGCGCCGCAGATCTGGCAGGAGCAGGGGCGCGGCCACGGCCGCCAGCGCGATCCAGAAAATCAGCAGCAACCAGCCGGGTGCGTGACTCAGGATGCCCATCGCCAGCAGGTAGGCGGCGACGATACCCAGGGCGGGCAGGGGCGCGGTGCGGCGGTGAGCCAGATAGGCAATTGCGACCACTAGAACCAGTATCCACAACAGCAACATATTCAATCCTCCGTGAAACCAGGGTCAAAACCACCCCAAGAGCTTAGTCGGCATCTGCCAAAGGGGGCGGTTGGCACTATGTGTTTGAATGTGTAGGAAATAGGTGGGTGTATTTCGCTTGTGAAACCGGGCGGCAAGCCGAACAAAAGCTGCGTGGGGTGTGTGACAAGCTCTCATGTTTGGCCGATATGTCGTTATCTCTGTGCTGAGGGTGTCGCTAGACTCGGGGCTTCCCCAGGAGATTGTTCTCATGCACGAGTATCTGAGTCCCGGCCGCTTCATCGATAGTGACCACCTGTCGGTGGTGGAGTTCGCCGAAAAACATCGGGGTAGCAGTCCAGACCCGGTCACGCAGGCGGTCAATCTCTATTACGCTGTGCGCGAGGCCGTGCGCTACAACCCCTATACCTTCAGTCGTGATCCCGAGACGCTGCGCGGCAGCTTTGCCCTGGCCACCGGTGAAAGCTACTGCGTGCCCAAGGCCACTTTGCTGGCCGGCTGTGCCCGGCATTGCGGCATAGCGGCACGCATCGGCCTGGCGGATGTGCGTAATCACCTGTCGACCCCGCGCCTGATCGCCTTGCTCAAGAGCGATGTGTTCGCCATGCACGGGTACACCGAGCTGTATCTGCAGGGGCGCTGGGTCAAGGCGACGCCGGCGTTCAATGCGCGGCTGTGTGAAATTTTCGATGTGCCGGCGTTGGAGTTCGACGGGGTCAACGACAGTGTGTTTCATGCCTTCAACCGCCAGGGGCTGCAGTCCATGGAGTACCTGGTGGATCACGGGCAGTTTGCCGATGTGCCCGAGACGTTCTTTTTCGAGCATCTGCAACAGTGCTATCCGCATTTGTTCAGCGAGCGGATGCCGGCCCTGCTGGGGGACATGCAGAGCGATTTGTCTGACGCTTGATCCGGCGTAGACTGCCCCGGCATTCATCCATTGAGGGAAGGTCATGCTGAAGATCTGGGGTCGGAAAAACTCGTCGAACGTCAGAAAACCACTGTGGGCGGCGCAGGAACTTGGCCTGGCCTACGAGGCCATCGACGCCGGCGGCGCGTTTGGGGTTGTCGATACGCCCGAGTACCGTGCCATGAACCCCAACGGCCGGGTGCCGGTGATCGAAGATGATGGCTTTGTGCTGTGGGAATCCAACACCATCGTGCGATACCTGATGGCTCGTCACGCCAATGCGACCCATTGGTACCCGGCCGATGTCCAGGCCCGCGCGAGTGCCGAAAAATGGATGGACTGGACCACCTCAAGTTTCGCCGGCCCCTTCCGTACTGTGTTCTGGGGTGTGTTGCGCACCCCGCCCGCGCAGCAGGACTGGTCGGCGATCAACGCCGCGATCAAGGAGTGCGAAGCCTTGCTGGCGATGGCGGACCAGGCGTTGGCCAGCCAACCCTATCTGTCCGGTGCCGAGATCGGCATGGGCGACATTCCCCTGGGCAGTTTCATCTATGCCTGGTTCGAGATGCCCATCGAGCGCACTCCGCAACCCCATCTGCAAGCCTGGTACGCGCGCCTGAAACAGCGCCCGGCCTATCAGAAAGCGGTCATGACCGCGTTGACTTAATACTGACTATCAATACGCGTGACTGTACTTGTGCGACTTCGCCAAGCACCATAACGCTCATGCGCCGCGGTGGTTTTACTCGCCGCGAGCCGCAACGTATTTCTCACTTCCCTTCTTGGTGCGTAAATCCGATATGAGTTCTGCTCTGTCCATCCGGCAGCTAACCAAAACCTACGGCAACGGTTTCCAGGCCCTGAGTGGTATCGATCTGGATGTCGCTGAAGGTGATTTCTTCGCCTTGCTCGGCCCCAACGGGGCTGGCAAATCCACCACCATCGGCATTCTCTCGACCCTGGTCAACAAGACCAGTGGCAGCGTGAATATCTTCGGTCACGACCTGGACCGCAACCCGGCCGCGCTCAAGCGCAGCATCGGCGTGGTGCCCCAGGAGTTCAACTTCAACCAGTTCGAAAAGACCTTCGACATCGTAGTGACCCAAGCGGGCTACTACGGCATTCCCCCCAAGGTTGCCAAGGAGCGGGCCGAACAGTACCTGACCCAACTTGGCCTGTGGGACAAGCGCGATGTTCCGTCGCGCTCACTGTCCGGCGGCATGAAGCGCCGCTTGATGATCGCCCGCGCGCTGGTGCACGAGCCGCGCCTGCTGATCCTCGACGAGCCTACTGCCGGCGTCGATATCGAACTGCGGCGCTCGATGTGGAGCTTCCTCACCGAGCTGAACCAGAAGGGCATCACCATCATCCTCACCACCCACTACCTGGAAGAGGCCGAGCAGCTGTGCCGCAACATCGGCATCATCGACCACGGCACCATTGTCGAAAACACCAGCATGCGTAACCTGCTCGGTCAGTTGCATGTCGAGACGTTCCTGCTCGACCTCAAGCACGACATGCAGGTGGCGCCGCAGTTGATCGGCTACCCGAGCCGGCGGATCGACAGCCATACCCTGGAAGTCCAGGTGGATAAAGCGGTGGGCATCACGGCGTTGTTCGCTCAATTGGCGACGCAGAACATCGAAGTGTTGAGCCTGCGCAATAAAACCAATCGCCTCGAGGAGTTGTTCGTGTCCCTGGTGGAGAAAAACCTGGCGAAGGTGGCCATATGAGTTCCGAACTGCAACCCAACCTCGTTGCCCTCAACACCATCGTTTACCGTGAAGTGCGCCGGTTTACCCGGATCTGGCCGCAGACCTTGCTGCCGCCGGCGATCACCATGGTTCTGTACTTCGTGATTTTCGGTAATCTGATCGGCCGGCAGATCGGTGACATGGGTGGCTTCACCTACATGGAGTACATCGTGCCGGGCTTGATCATGATGTCGGTGATCACCAACTCCTACGGCAACGTAGTGTCGAGTTTCTTCGGCAGCAAATTCCAGCGCTCCATCGAAGAGCTGATGGTGTCGCCGGTTTCACCGCACACCATTCTGATCGGCTACACCCTGGGCGGTGTGCTGCGCGGCTTGATGGT
This sequence comes from Pseudomonas sp. NPDC087626, assembly GCF_044743405.1. Taxonomy (NCBI): domain Bacteria; kingdom Pseudomonadati; phylum Pseudomonadota; class Gammaproteobacteria; order Pseudomonadales; family Pseudomonadaceae; genus Pseudomonas; species Pseudomonas sp. NPDC087626. The sequence goes on along the minus strand of NZ_JBIUWJ010000005.1, from coordinate 186,069 downwards.
TGGGGTGATCGTGACCTTGCTGTCGATGTTCTTCACTGACTTGCAGGTGCATCACCTGGGCGTGACTATCCTGGTGGTGGTGCTGACGGCCACTATCTTCTCGTTGTTGGGGTTCATCAATGCGGTGTTTGCGCGTAACTTCGACGATATCTCGATTATCCCGACCTTTGTGCTGACCCCCCTGACTTACCTGGGCGGGGTGTTCTACTCCATCAGCCTGCTGCCGCCGTTCTGGCAGACGGTGTCGCTGGCCAACCCGGTGCTGCACATGGTCAATGCCTTCCGCTACGGCATTCTTGGCGTGTCGGACATCAAGATCAGCATTGCCATCACCTTCATGCTGGTGGCCACCGTGGTGCTGTACGTCGGCTGTGCACGGTTGCTGGTCAGTGGTCGCGGGATGCGCACCTGATACAGGCACCCTGCGACAATAAAAACGGCACCCTGCGAGGTGCCGTTTTTTATTTGGTTCGCCGAGCTTTTTTGCGTCGCGTCCATTGCCGGCCGACCCACCAGCGCCAGTAGGTCATGGTCATGCAGTAAGCCAGGGCACCGAGCACCAGGCCGGCCACCACCGACCCTAGCAGGAACGGTTGCCACAGCGTCGACAGTTCACCGCTGATCCATTCCCAGGTCAGTTCCTCCGGCAGGCTGCGGGCAGGCACATTCATCAGCCAGGCGCCGGTCTGGTAGGTGCAGAAAAACACCACTGGCATGGTAATCGGGTTGGTCAGCCAGACCAGGCTCACCGCGATCGGAATATTGCCGCGCACCGAAATCGCCAGTGCCGCCGCTACCAGCATCTGCATGGGGATCGGCAAAAAGGCGGCAAACAGGCCCACCGCCATGGCCCGGGCTACCGAGTGGCGGTTGAGGTGCCAGAGGTTCGGGTCATGCAGCAGGGTGCCGAGAAAGCGTAAGGACTTGTGTTCCCTGATGCTGCTCGGGTCTGGCATGTAACGTTTGAATAAGCGCCGGGGCATAGGGCTTCTCGGTCAGTTCAGGCGGCAAGTATGCCCGGATTCAAGGAAACGCCCATTCAGACTTTGTGACAATTAATAAATGCGCGGCGCCGTGACTCGGCTAATCCAAGAGAGGGCACTCTCAAGGACGGGCTTATGCGCACAGGGATGTTGGCGCTTGCACTGGGTCTGTTGACCCTGGTTTTTTTGCCGGCCTTACCACCGGTCGGGATGTTGCTGGCGATGGTCTTGCTGGCGCTGATGCTGCTGCCGTTTCGCACCTACCCGCTGGCGTTGTTTCTATTGGGCCTGGTGTGGGCCTGTAGCAGTGCGCAGTGGGCGCTCGATAATCGCCTGGCGCCGGAGCTCGACGGCCAGACCCGCTGGATCGAAGGTCGGGTCGTGGGCTTGCCGCAGTACACACCCGGCGTGGTGCGCTTTGAGTTGGCCGATGCCCAGGCGCGGCGCACCGAGGTGCCGAAGTTGCTCCGGCTGGCCTGGTATGACGGGCCGCGGGTCAACAGCGGCGAACGCTGGCGGCTGGCCGTGAAGCTCAAGCGTCCCGTGGGCCTGCTCAACCCCCATGCCTTTGATTACGAGGCCTGGCTGTTGGCGCAACGCATCGGTGCCACGGCCACCGTCAAGGACGGACAGCGCCTGCAGCCTGCGCAATGGGCCTGGCGCGACGCGGTTCGCCAGCGTTTGCTGGCCGTCGACGCCCAGGGCCGAGAAGGGGCACTGGCGGCGTTGGTGCTGGGCGACAGCTCTGGGTTGAGCCGTGCCGACTGGCAAGTCCTGCAGGACACCGGCACCGTGCACTTGCTGGTGATTTCCGGACAGCACGTGGGTTTGCTGGCGGGGATGGTCTATCTGCTGATTGCGGGTCTCGCCCGGTATGGCCTGTGGCCGCAGCGCCTGGCGTGGTTGCCCTGGGCCTGTGGCCTGGCGTTCGCCGCGGCACTGGGCTATGGGTTGCTGGCGGGATTCGAGGTGCCCGTGCGCAGGGCCTGCGTGATGATTGGCCTGGTGTTGTTATGGCGCCTGCGCTTTCGCCATCTTGGGGCCTGGTGGTCATGGCTGCTGGCGCTCAATGCAGTGCTGCTGTTGGACCCCATGGCCAGTTTGCGCCCGGGGTTCTGGCTGTCGTTTGCTGCGGTGGCGGTGTTGATTTTCACCTTTGGCGGGCGACTGGGGCCGTGGCGCTGGTGGCAAACCTGGACCCGTGCCCAGTGGCTGATTGCGCTGGGCTTATGTCCGGTGCTGTTGATCCTCAACCTGCCCATCAGCCTCACCGGCCCCTTGGTCAATCTGTTGGCCGTGCCCTGGATCAGCTTGTTGGTCCTGCCCCCAGCCTTGTTGGGCACGTTATTGCTGCCGGTGCCCTATGTCGGGGAGGGCCTGCTGTGGCTGGCTGGCGGTTTGCTCGAGGGGCTGTTCGGCGCGCTGGCCTGGGTGGCGGGTAAACTGCCGGCCTGGTTGGCGCCGGCAGTACCTCTGTGGGTCTGGGCGATCGCCGTGCTGGGCGCGGTATTGCTATTGCTGCCCAAGGGCTTGCCGCTGCGGTTGCTCGGCTGGCCGATGTTGCTGCTCCTGGTGTTCGCGCCGCTCCGGGAGCTGCCCGAAGGCCGGGCCGAAGTCTGGCAACTGGATGTCGGCCAGGGCCTGGCGATTGTGGTGCGCACCCGGCAGCACACCTTGCTCTATGACACCGGCCCGGGTTTTCGCGACTCTGACCTCGGAGCGCAGGTGGTCCTGCCGGCGTTGCGCAAGTTCGGTGTCCGCCACCTGGACCTGATGCTGATCAGTCACGCCCATGCCGATCATGCCGGGGGCGCTCGCTCGATCTGGCGTGGCCTACCGGTCACGCAGGTGATCAGCGGCGAACCGCCGGACCTGCCGGATGAATTGCGCGCTTTGCCCTGTACCAGTGGCAAGCAGTGGGAGTGGGACGGAGTGCGGTTTACCCTGTGGCATTGGCCTGGGGCGACTGACAGCAATCAGAATTCCTGTGTGTTGCAGATCGAGGCCAATGGTGAGCGCCTGCTGCTGACCGGCGATATTGACGCCCGTGCCGAGCGGGTGTTGCTCGGTTCGTCGCTGGCGGTCCACAGCCATTGGTTGCAAGCGCCACACCACGGTAGCCGCAGTTCTTCATCCGAGGCTTTTGTCCGCGCGCTGACGCCCCAGGGGGTACTGATTTCCCGGGGGCATGGCAACAGCTTCGGTCATCCCCATCCGCAGGTGGTCGAGCGTTATCAACGCCTGGGAGTGCAGATCTATGACAGCGCCGAGCACGGCGCGGTGCGCCTGCTTCTGGGGGAGTTCGCGGCGCCGCAGGCGATGCGTCGTGGAGCACGTTTCTGGCACAGTGCACCGTCCGTCAGCCCTGCACCCTGAGGCGGCGTGGCCTGGTGCCATTGCCGGGCACGGTCGTCGGCGGGCCCGGCCTCTATGGCCTGTCGGTATGCTAAAGTGGCGCACTTTTTCGAGGGGACTGTCACTGTGTGGGAATTGGTCAAATCCGGCGGCTGGATGATGTTGCCGATCATTTTGAGTTCGATCGCTGCATTGGGCATTGTTGCCGAGCGCCTGTGGACCCTGCGGGCCAGCCGTGTGACCCCGGAGCACTTGCTCGGGCAGGTCTGGGTGTGGATCAAGGACAAGCAACTCAATAAAGAAAAACTCAAGGAATTGCGCGCCAACTCGCCGCTGGGGGAAATCCTCGCCGCGGGCCTGGCCAACTCCAAGCATGGTCGCGAGATCATGAAGGAGTGCATCGAAGAGGCTGCCGCCCGGGTCATTCATGAGCTGGAGCGCTATATCAATGCACTCGGCACCATTGCGGCCATGGCGCCATTACTGGGGCTGCTGGGTACGGTGCTGGGCATGATCGATATTTTCAGTTCGTTCATGGGGTCGGGCATGACCACCAACGCCGCTGTGCTGGCCGGGGGGATTTCCAAGGCCTTGATCACCACGGCCGCGGGCCTGATGGTGGGGATTCCGTCGGTGTTCTTCCACCGGTTCCTGCAACGCCGCATCGATGAACTGGTGGTCGGCATGGAGCAGGAGGCGATCAAGCTGGTTGAAGTGGTGCAGGGCGACCGTGACGTCGACCTGACCGAGGGCAAAGCGTGAAATTCCGCCGCAAGCCACGGGAGAATGTGGACATCAACCTGGCGTCGCTGATCGACGTGGTGTTTATCCTGCTGCTGTTTTTCGTCGTGACCACTACCTTCACCCGGGAAACCCAGCTGCGTGTCGATTTGCCGGAAGCGGTCAGCGGCTCGCCGGCCGAAGACCAGCAGGCCAAGCAACTGGACGTCGCCATCAGTGCCGACGGGACGTTCTCGGTGAACAACCAGGTGCTGCCCAAGAACGACCTGGCCAGCGTGATCGATGCGTTGAAAAAACAGTCCAATGGCGACACCAACCTGCCGCTGTCCATCAGCGCCGATGGCAAGACCCAGCACCAGGCGGTCATCACCGCCATGGACGCCGCCGGCAAGCTGGGATTCACCCATTTGCGCATGACCACTGTCGAGGCGGCTCCGGCACCCTGATGGCCATGTCCGATCGATTGCTCGCCGCGTGGTACGCCGGTCATCCGGCGCTTAAAGTCTTGTGGCCACTGGAGTGGTTGTACCGGCGCGTGGTCACGGCCAAGCGCCGGCGGTTCCTGGCGGGCGAGGGCGAGATCTACCAGCCCCCGGTGCCGTTGATCGTGGTCGGCAACATCACGGTCGGGGGCACCGGCAAGACGCCGTTGATTCTGTGGATGATCGAACACTGCCAGCGCGCCGGCCTGCGGGTCGGGGTGGTCAGTCGTGGCTACGGGGCGACGCCGCCGCAGTTGCCCTGGCGGGTCGAGGCGCAACAGACAGCCGCGATGGCCGGCGATGAGCCGCTGCTGATCGTCCAGCGCACTGGCGTGCCCTTGATGATCGATCCGGACCGCAGTCGCGCCGTCCGTGCGTTGTTGGCCGCCGAGCCGCTGGACCTGATCCTTTCCGACGACGGCATGCAGCATTACCGCCTGGCGCGCGACCTCGAACTGGTGCTGATCGATGCCGCGCGCGGCCTGGGCAATCGTCGTTGCCTGCCGGCTGGGCCGTTGCGCGAGCCGGTGGAGCGCCTGCAAAGCGTTGATGCGGTGCTGTACAACGGCGCCCTGGCTGATGCCAACGATGGTTTTGCATTCCGCCTGCAGCCCACGGCGCTGGTCAACCTGTTGACCGGCGAGCGCCGCGGCCTCGAGCATTTTCCCGCGGGGCAGGCGTTGCACGCAGTGGCCGGGATCGGCAATCCGCAACGTTTCTTCACTACCCTTGAAACGCTACACTGGCAGCCTGTGCCACATGCGTTTGCCGACCACGCGCAATACAGCGCGGCGGCCTTGAATTTCACGCCATCGCTACCGCTGGTCATGACGGAAAAGGATGCGGTGAAATGCCGAGCCTTTGCTGCCCCCGACTGGTGGTACCTGGCGGTCGATGCTGCGCCTTCACCGGCTTTCGTGGCCTGGTTCGATACGCAGCTGATGCGGCTGTTGCCCGCACGTCTTTTGCCTTAAACGCTTTTTTCCAGGGAGTTTTTCATGGACACCAAATTGCTCGACATCCTCGCCTGCCCGATCTGCAAAGGTCCACTCAAGCTCAGCGCCGACAAGACCGAACTGATCAGCAAGGGTGCTGGCCTGGCATTTCCGATTCGTGATGGCATTCCGGTCATGCTGGAAACCGAAGCCCGTACCCTGACCACCGAAGAGCGCCTGGACAAATGAGCAACGCGTTCACCGTGGTGATTCCGGCGCGATTTGCCTCCACGCGCCTGCCGGGCAAGCCCCTGCAGATGATTGCCGGCAAGCCGATGGTCCAGCATGTCTGGGAACAGGCGCGTAAAAGTGCCGCCCAACGAGTGGTAATCGCCACCGACGACGCGCGCATTGTCGAGGCCTGCCAGGCCTTTGGTGGCGAAGTGGTGATGACCCGGGTCGACCACAACTCCGGCACTGACCGCCTGGCCGAGGTGGCCACCCAGTTGGGCCTGGCGCCAGATGCCATCGTGGTCAACGTCCAGGGTGACGAGCCGTTGATTCCGCCGAGCGTGATCGACCAGGTCGCCGCCAACCTGGCAGCCCATGCCGAAGCGGGCATGGCGACCCTGGCCGAACCGATCGAAGACCTTGAAACCCTGTTCAACACCAATGTGGTCAAGGTCGTCAGCGACCTCAATGGCCTGGCGTTGACCTTCAGCCGGGCGACCCTGCCGTGGGCGCGCGACCAGTTCGCCAAGAGCCAGACGCAAATGCCTGAAGGCGTGCCGTACCGCCGTCATATCGGGATCTACGCCTACCGTGCCGGCTTCCTGCATGACTTCGTCAGCTGGGGCCCGTGCTGGCTGGAAGACACCGAGTGCCTGGAGCAGCTGCGCGCGCTCTGGCACGGCGTGCGGATCCATGTCGCCGATGCCCTTATTGCCCCGCCAGCGGGGGTCGACACCCTTGAAGACCTCGAGCGCGTCCGTCGCCTGCTGGAGGCCTGATGCGGGTTCTGTTTGTCTGCCTGGGCAATATCTGCCGGTCGCCGACGGCCGAAGGCGTACTGCGGCATAAGCTGCGTGCAGCCGGGCTGACCGGGCAGGTCGACGTGGCTTCTGCAGGTACCGGCGACTGGCATGTCGGCAATCCGCCCGACAAGCGCAGCCAGGCCGCGGCCCTGCGCCGTGGCTACGACCTGTCGGCGCAACGGGCGCAACAGGTAACGCGTGCCGACTTCTCCAGCTACGACCTGATCCTGGCCATGGACCAGAGCAACCTGCGCCACCTCAAGACCCTGCAGCCGACCCAGGGCAAGGCTGAGCTGGACCTGTTCCTGCGTCGATATGAGTCGAGTGTCGATGACGTACCGGATCCTTACTACGATGGTGAACATGGCTTCGAACAGGTGCTGGACCTGATCGAACAGGCCTGCGATTTGCTGGTGATTGAATTGAAGGGACGCTTATGACTTTGCACCTGCAGTCGCAGGTTTCGCTCAAGCCGTTCAACAGCTTTGGCGTGGATGTGCGCGCGCAGCTGTTCGCCGAGGCCCAAAGCGATGCCGACGTTCGCCAGGCGCTGGCGTATGCCGGCGACCACGGGCTGCCATTGCTGGTGATTGGCGCGGGCAGCAACCTGCTGCTGACGGCGGACATCCCGGCGCTGGTGCTGCGCATGGCCACTCGCGGGATTCGCCAGTTGAGCGACGACGGCACGCGGGTGGTGATCGAGGCCGAGGCGGGCGAAGCCTGGCACCCCTTTGTACAGTGGACGCTGGCGCAGGGTTTGTCGGGCCTTGAAAACCTCAGCCTGATTCCCGGCACGGTAGGGGCGGCGCCGATGCAGAACATCGGGGCCTATGGCGTCGAGATCAAGGACGTGTTCGCCGGGTTGACGGCCCTTGATCGCCAGACCGGCGAGCTGCGGGATTTCACCCTGGCCGAATGCAACTTCGCTTACCGCGACAGCCTGTTCAAGCAACAGGTTGGCCGCTGGTTGATCCTGCGGGTACGTTTTGCCCTGGACCGGGTCGAGCATTTGCACCTGGAATACGGTCCGGTGCGCCAGCGCCTGACCGAGCAGGGCATCGAGCGGCCGAGCGCCAGCGATGTCAGCCGGGCGATTTGCAGTATTCGCAGTGAGAAGCTGCCTGACCCGGCCGTGCTCGGCAACGCCGGCAGCTTTTTCAAGAATCCGCTGGTCGGCGCCCAGTTGGCCGCGCAAATCCGCCTCGCGCACCCGGGCCTGGTCGGTTATCCACAAGCCGATGGCCAGGTCAAACTGGCGGCTGGCTGGTTGATCGAGCAAGCGGGCTGGAAAGGTTTTCGCGAAGGCGACGCCGGGGTGCACCGCTTGCAGTCGCTGGTGCTGGTCAACTATGGCGGCGCCACCGGGCTTGAACTGCTCGCGCTGGCGCAGCGGATCCAGAAAGACATATTCGAGCGTTTTAATGTCGAGTTGGAAATGGAACCGAACCGCTATTGAGCTACGCTTGAACGCTGAACCCAGAGCCCTGCACACCCTAATGGTTGCAGGGCTTTTTTGTTAATGATCAGTTAACGTGAGCTTCTGACGATGTTTTCATTTTGCTCCACCGAAGGCCCGGTGAAGACCCATCTTCACAAGAGAGCCCATTAGCCTGAGTCGATCTGCGTGTTCCGAACCCTCGCTACAGCGCGGCAGATAACTCGGCCCCATAACCTCATGCATATGCGGGCGTGCCCATGATTACCCTGAAGCTCAATGGTCAAGACCATCAACTGGACGTCACCGAGGACATGCCGCTGCTCTGGGCGATCCGCGACGTTGCCGGTTACAGCGGCACCAAGTTTGGCTGTGGCATGGGCCTGTGCGGTGCGTGCACCATCCATATCGACGGTGCCCCGGCGCGCAGTTGCATCACCCCGATCGGCTCGGTGGTCGGCCAGGATATCGGTACTATCGACAACCTGCACCGCGATCCGCTCGGCCAACTGGTCCAGCAAGCCTGGCTCGATACGGCCGTGGCGCAGTGCGGATTCTGCCAGGGTGGCCAGATCATGTCGGCCACAGCATTGCTCAAGACCCATCCCAACCCCAGCGATGAGCAGATCGAGACCGCGATGGTCGGCAATATCTGCCGCTGTGGCACCTATAACCGGATCAAGACTGCAATCCGCCAGGTGGCGACTCATCTGCAGGAGGCCAAGGCATGAGCCGCTTACCCAGTGATTTTGTCCTGAGCAACCTCAGTCGACGCGGCTTTCTCAAGGGGGTAGGTGCCACCGGTGCGCTGGTGCTGGCAGCCAGTTGGGGGTGGCAGGAGGCGTTCGCCGAGGACAAAAAGTTCGGTGCCGAGGGCATGCCCAACGGCTGGATCGATGACCCCAAGGTGTACGTCAGCATAGCCGCCGATGGCACGGTGACGGTGCTGTGCAACCGCTCGGAAATGGGCCAGGGCGTGCGCACCAGCTTGAGCATGGTGGTGGCCGATGAACTGGACGCCGACTGGGCCATGGTCAAGGTCCGCCAGGCGCCGGGCGATGAAGTACGTTTCGGCAACCAGGACACCGACGGTTCGCGCAGCATGCGCCACTGGTACGAGCCGATGCGCCGGTGTGGGGCTGCGGCGCGGAGCATGCTGGAGCAGGCGGCGGCCAATCAATGGCAAGTGCCGGTCGACGAATGCCGGGCGCAATTGCATACCGTCCGCCATCAGCCCAGTGGTCGTCAATTAGGCTACGGCGCGCTGGCCGAGGCGGCCGCTGCCTTGCCGGTACCGGCGCGAGAAAGCCTGCGGCTGAAGCAGCCGTCGGAGTTTCGTTACATCGGCAAGGAGTCGGTACGTGCTATTGACGGCGAAGACATTGTCACCGGGCGGGCGGTCTACGGCGCCGATGTGCACTTCGAAGGTATGCTCTTTGCCACCGTGGCACGGCCGGCGGTGTATGGCGGCACGGTCAAGTCCTTTGATGCCAGTGCGGCGCTGAAGGTGCCGGGGGTGGTCAAGGTGATGCAGATCGACAGTCGGCCGATTCCCTCCGAGTTCCAGCCGCTGGGCGGTGTGGCAGTGATTGCGAGCAATACCTGGGCGGCGATCAAGGGGCGCGAGGCGCTGAAAATTGTCTGGGCCGACGGCGCCAATGCCGCATATGACTCGCTTGCCTACCGCAAGGAACTGGAGGCTGCTGCGCTCAAGCCGGGCAAGGTAGTGCGCAGCACCGGCAATATCGACGAGGCGCTGAACAGTGCCGACAGCAGCCTGGAAGCGTCCTATTACTTGCCTCACCTGGCACAGGCACCAATGGAGCCGATGGTTGCCGTAGCGCGCTTCAAGGATGGCCAGTGCGAAGCCTGGGCGCCGAGCCAGGCCCCCCAGGTCACCCGTGAGCGCATCGCCGAACGCCTGGGCATACCGTTCGACAAGGTCAGGGTGAACGTCACCTTGCTCGGTGGTGGTTTCGGGCGCAAGTCCAAGCCGGACTTCATCCTCGAGGCGGCGATCCTGGCCCAGGCGTTTCCCGGCAAGGCGGTGCGGGTGCAGTGGACCCGTGAAGACGATATCCACAACTCCTACTTCCATACGGTTTCGGCCGAATACCTCAAGGCCAGTCTCAATCAGGACGGCATGCCATCCGGTTGGCTGCACCGCACCGTGGCGCCGAGCATCACCGCGTTGTTCGCGCCGGGGATGAATCACGAAGCCGCTTTTGAGCTGGGCATGGGCTTCACCAACATGGCCTATGCGATTCCCAACGTGCGCCTGGAAAATCCCGCAGCCGCTGCCCATACCCGGGTCGGCTGGTATCGTTCGGTGTCGAACATTCCCCATGGTTTCGCCATCCAGAGCTTTGTCGACGAGCTGGCGCACAAGGCCGGCCAGGATCCGCTGAAGTACCAGATCAAGCTATTGGGGCCTGATAGGCAGATCGACCCGCGGACCTTGAGCGAGGAGTGGAACTACGGCGAATCCCCCGAACGTTACCCGATCGACACTGCGCGTCTGCGTGCGGTGCTGGAAACCGCCGCCCAGGCTGCCGGCTGGGGTCGCGAGTTGCCCAAGGGCCGTGGCCTGGGGCTGGCAGTGCACTACAGCTTCGTCACCTATGTGGCGGCAGTCATCGAAGTGGAGGTCGGGGATGACGGGACGCTGGTGGTGCACAAGGCGGATATCGCCGTCGATTGTGGTCCGCAGATCAATCCCGAGCGTATTCGCTCGCAGTTCGAGGGGGCCTGCGTGATGGGCCTGGGCAACGCGGTGCTGGGGGAGATCAGCTTCAAGGACGGCAAGGTCCAGCAAGACAACTTCCATATGTACGAGGTGGCACGCATGTCCCTGGCGCCAAAGGTGCTGGCGGTGCATCTGGTCACGCCACCGGGCAATGTGCCGTTGGGCGGGGTCGGCGAGCCGGGCGTGCCACCGATTGCACCGGCCCTGTGCAATGCGATCTTTGCCGCGACTGGCAAGCGTATCCGTAGTTTGCCCGTGCGTTATCAGCTGCAAGGCTGGCAGCAGGAAAAGGCGTGATGGCGCGTGTGCAGCGCAATGTCGGCGCGATCATTCTCGCGGCAGGGCAGGGCAGTCGTTTTCGGCAAGTGGCCGGCGCCGACCAGGACAAGCTGCTGGCGCTGTGCAAAGGCCGCGATGGGGTTGTCCGGCCGGTGCTCGAGCATAGCCTGCGCAACTTGCCGGACAGCGTCCAGCCGCGCTGGCTGGTGACCACGCCGGACCGCCCCGAGGTCGCCCGGCTGGCCCGTGTCTACGGCTGCGAAGTGCTGTGGCTGGCATCGGCGGGCATGGGCGACAGCATCGCCGCGGCGGTGGCGGCCTGCCCAGGGTTGGAGGGATGGCTGGTGGTGCTGGGAGATATGCCGTTTATCTTGCCGACGAGTATTGATGAGGTGGTTGCCCAAGTGGCGGCCGATACCATCAGTGTGCCGGTGCAGGCGGGCGAGTTTGGCCACCCCGTGGGGTTTGGCGCATCGTTTGGCCCGGCGTTGATGGCTCTGTCCGGTGATCGTGGGGCCAAGCCGTTGTTTGCCACGGCCAAGGTGGTCGAGGTGGCGGTGGACGATGGGGGTGTTCTGTGGGATGTGGATGTGCCACAGGCGCTGGTTTTTGGTTAATCAGCCGGGTGATGCCTTTGTGGCTTGCCAGCGATGGACGTACCAACCTGGGAGCGGGCGCCGGTTCCCACGATAAAAAAAGCCCCGCCTGATTGCTCAGGCGGGGCTTTTTAGTGGCGGATGGAATCAGGCGAGGGGTTTAGGCTCGTGTTCTTTTTCCAGGGCCTCAGGGTGTTGCTCTACCACTTCTTCAACGGAACGCAGGTTTTCGTCGATGGCAGGGGCAGCAGGCTCGGCAGCAACTTCAGCGACCGGTGCAGCAGTGGCAGCCAGTTCGGCTTCCTTCTGCAGGCGCTCGGCTTCGCGCTTGCGGCGACGCACTTCACGTGGGTCGTTCGGCGCACGACCGTTTTCGGTCAGGACCGCAGCTGGCGCAGCTTCGACCACCGGGGCGGCAGCTTCAGCCACTACCGGGGCTTCAACTGGCGCTGGTTCGGCAGTCACGGGGGCTGGCTCGGCAACCACTTCGGCAACTGGTGCCACAACCTCGGCAGCCACGGCTTCGACCACGGCTGGCTCAGCTACCCAGTTGAAGGCAGTCTGCTCTTCGCGGGCTTCAGGCGCCTGTTCGGCGACTGGTGCTTCGAAAGCAGGTGCTTCAACCACCACAGGGGCTTCGACAACGGCCTCTACAGCGACAGGTGCTTCAACCGCGGCTTCGGCTTCAGCCACTACTTGCGGTTGTGCTTCAACAGTCTGGGCTTCAACCGCCGGAGCCACTTCTACAGCAGGAGCGGCTGGCGCTTCGACTGGAGTGGTGGCTTCCACGACTGGCGCTTCAACCTGGGCGGTTGGCTGAACAACTTCTTCAGTCACGGCGGCGGTTGCACGTTCAGCTTGCTGATGAGCCTCGGCTTCGGCTGGAGCACTGATCACGGTGCTGGCAACAGCGGCGGTCACGGCCAGGCCGGCAGCCAGTTCTGCGCCCGTAGGCTCTTCGCTGCCTTCGGACTCTTCCGAGCCTTCGATCACATTGCCATTGGCATCACGTTGACGCTCACGACGGTTGCTGCGGCGACGCTGGCCACGGGAGCGGCGGCGTGGACGATCGCCTTCGGCGTTGTCCTGGCCATCTTCCGGCAGTTGCTCTTCGCTGGTTACCAGTTCTTCTTCTTCGGCAACCGGGGCTGCAGCTTGTTCGGCACGTGGTTGACGCTCTTCACGCGGCGGACGCGGTGCACGCTCTTCGCGTGGCTGGCGAGCCGGGCGCTCTTCAGCGACGGCGCTAGCAGCAACAGCAACGGCGGCAGCAGGTGCGGCATCCAGAGGTTCACGCAGTTCGCGCACTGGACGGTCTTCACGATCGCCACGTGGCTTGCGCTCTTCACGTGGTGGGCGTGGAGCACGCTCTTCACGTGGGGCGCGAGGTGCGCGTTCTTCGCGAGCGACGGTCGGGGTCTCTTCGCGGGCTTCGCGTGGCTGACGCTCTTCGCGCGGCTCACGTGGAGCGCGTTCTTCACGCGGTGCACGTTCTTCACGCGGTGCACGTTCTTCGCGTGGCTTGCGTTCTTCATCGCGGCGACCGTTACGGTTGCGGCTCTGCTGACGACCGTTGCGACGTTCTTCGTTGCGGGCTGGACGCTCGGCGGCAGGTTTTTCAACCACTACCGGAGCGGCTGGCTCTTCCTTGGTGGCGAACAGGCTGACCAGCGACTTCACCAGGCCCTTGAACAGGCTTGGCTCTGGTACCGCAACCGGAGCGACTACCGGAGCAGCTGCGACTTCAACCGGCACCGGTGCGTTGGCGCGGGCGGGTGCAGTCTTCACGGCAGCTTCCTGGCGAACCAGGGTGCGGGTGGCGGCGGCCGGTTGCACTTCTTCCACTTCAGCCGCAGCAGCTGCGATTTCGTAGCTGGACTGGTTGGTGTGGGCTTCCGGGCTGTCATCGCGCAGGCGCTGCACTTCGAAGTGCGGCGTCTCGAGGTGATCGTTCGGCAGGATGACGATGCGGGCACGGGTGCGCAGTTCGATCTTGGTGATCGAGTTGCGTTTTTCGTTGAGCAGGAACGCTGCCACCGGGATCGGCACCTGGGCGCGAACTTCGGCGGTACGGTCTTTCAGGGCTTCTTCTTCGATCAGGCGCAGGATCGCCAGCGACAGCGATTCAACGTCACGGATGATGCCGGTACCGTTGCAACGCGGGCAGACGATGCCGCTGCTTTCGCCGAGAGACGGACGCAGGCGCTGACGGGACATTTCCAGCAGGCCGAAGCGCGAGATGCGACCGACTTGTACGCGAGCGCGGTCGGCTTCCAGGCATTCGCGGACTTTCTCTTCCACGGCGCGCTGGTTCTTGGCAGGGGTCATGTCTATGAAGTCGATGTCGCACAGGCCGCCGATGTCGCGCAGGCGCAACTGACGGGCGATTTCTTCAGCGGCTTCAAGGTTGGTCTGCAGAGCGGTTTCTTCGATGTCGCTGCCTTTGGTGGCGCGCGCCGAGTTGATGTCGATGGACACCAGGGCTTCGGTCGGATCGATGACGATGGAGCCGCCGGAAGGCAGTTCGACAACGCGCTGGAATGCGGTTTCGATCTGGCTTTCGATCTGGAAACGGTTGAACAGCGGCACGCTGTCTTCGTACAGCTTGATCTTGCTGGCGTACTGCGCATCACCTGGCGGATGAAGGTCAGGGCTTCGTCCTGGGCTTCAACGCTGTCGATCAGCACTTCGCCGATGTCCTGGCGCAGGTAGTCGCGGATCGCGCGGATGATCACGTTGCTTTCCTGGTAGATCAGGAACGGCGCGGAACGGTCCAGCGAAGCTTCTTTGATGGCGGTCCAGAGTTGCAGCAGGTAGTCGAGGTCCCACTGCATTTCTTCGCTGCTGCGGCCAAGGCCGGCAGTGCGCACGATCAGACCCATGTCAGCCGGGGCAACCAGGCCGTTCAGGGCTTCACGCAGTTCGTTGCGCTCTTCACCTTCGATGCGACGGGAGATACCGCCGGCACGTGGGTTGTTCGGCATCAGCACCAGGTAACGACCGGCCAGGCTGATGAAGGTGGTCAGGGCTGCGCCCTTGTTGCCACGTTCTTCTTTTTCGACCTGAACGATGACTTCCTGGCCTTCGCTCAGGACGTCCTTGATATTGACGCGGCCTTCAGGCGCTTTCTTGAAGTATTCGCGGGAGATTTCTTTGAGGG
>NZ_JBIUWJ010000005.1:0-171313 GCF_044743405.1 Pseudomonas sp. NPDC087626 | reverse complement strand
GGTCGTAGAGGCGCTGGCCATCTACCAGTGCAACACGCAACTCTTCGGGTTGAGTTGCGTTAATCAGCATTCTTTTCATGTAGTACCGTCGGTTTCCGGGCTGCCGGAAACGGCGTTCGGCACACACGACTTCTCACGGTCGGTGTCAGGTGCGTCGGGAGTGGTTGGCCATTCCCGTGTCTAGCGAAGTCCGGCCAATGTGGGCCTTCATCGCGACGTACGCGTCCTGCTTGCTGTGGCTACTTAAGCACTCAGTCAGGAGGAGGAATCAACCGGCGACTGTGGACGAGATGAAGCGTCTAAATATAAGCCTAGTGCTACACGGTCCGACGGTTGTGCATCTCCACCCTACACGTATCCCTGATAATTCGGGTGCTGCCGCGCGCAGAATCCGCAGCGGGTTGGCATTTACCGTGTTCTCCAATGGGGAGTCCACGCTCATGGCTACACAAGACTGGGTGAAAGCTGTTTGGCTGGCTCCCAGCTTGTAACAGGCGTTGTTTCCGAAACTCTCGACCCAGGTGTGATTCGGGACTGACTGCACTTTGTGAACTGGCCGTAAATATCGGCGCAACAGACGAGTGGTACTCTGTTTGTTGCACTCGCTTCAGGCCTCATGTCACCTGCGCTTGTTACAATCACGAACCTTCCAGAAGATGCGAAAGCCCCGTAGGACGGCCTCGCGTCCTGATGAATTGCGTTGGTCAGGGCCGGCAACTTGCCGTTTGTCCTCTGTCCAGCCGCTTTTGGCGGCGTTCGCGACTATAGCAGCAATGATTAAGTGCTTCAATTCCATAAAAAATTGTTATCATTCGCGGCATGACGACTACTGCCCCCCCGACCCCAGCCGTACAACTGCTGGAGGTCTCGCCGGAATATGCCGGCCAACGAATTGACAACTTCCTTCTTGCTCGGCTCAAAGGTGTGCCCAAGACCTTGATTTACCGCATTTTGCGTAAAGGCGAAGTGCGCGTGAACAAAGGTCGGATCAAGCCCGAGTACAAGCTGCAGGCGGGCGACATCGTGCGCGTGCCGCCGGTGCGTGTGCCGGAGCGTGACGAGCCAGTGCCCCTGGCCCAGGGGTTGTTGCAACGCCTGGAAGCCTCGATTGTCTTTGAAGACAAGGCGCTGATCGTGATCAACAAGCCTTGCGGCATTGCGGTCCACGGTGGCAGCGGCTTGACCTTTGGGGTGATTGAAGCCTTTCGTCAGTTGCGTCCCGATTGCAAGGAGCTCGAGCTGGTGCACCGTCTCGACCGTGATACCTCCGGCCTGCTGATGATCGCCAAGAAACGCAGCATGCTGCGTCACTTGCACACGGCATTGCGCGGCGATGGCGTCGACAAGCGCTACATGGCGCTGGTTCGCGGCAACTGGGCGAGCTCGATCAAGCAAGTCCGGGCGCCGCTGGGCAAGAGCAATCTGCGCTCCGGCGAGCGCATGGTCGAAGTCGACGAGGAGGAGGGCAAGGAGTCGGTGACCGTGTTCAAGGTCCTGCGTCGTTTTGGCGACTTTGCCACCCTGATCGAAGCCAAGCCGATTACCGGCCGGACTCACCAGATCCGCGTCCACACCTTGCACGCCGGGCACTGCATTGCTGGCGATACCAAGTACGGCGAGGAAGGTTTCTCCAAGGAGATTCGCGATCTGGGCGGCAAGCGATTGTTCCTCCATGCCTACATGCTGACCGTGCCGCTGCCCGATGGCGGTGAGTTGAAGTTGCAGGCGCCAGTGGACGAAATGTGGGCCAAGACCGTGGAGCGCCTGAGTGCACCCCTCTGATTGCAAACTACTGATTTTCGATTGGGACGGGACACTGGCCGATTCCATTGGTCGGATCGTCGAGGCGATGCACGTCGCGTCTGAACGCTCGGGTTTTGCGCTGTGCAGCGATCTGGCGGTCAAGGGCATTATCGGGCTGGGTTTGCCAGAGGCGATTCGCACCTTGTATCCGCAAATCGGTGATGCCGAGCTGGTGGCGTTTCGTCAGCATTATGCCGATCACTACATAGCGCTGGAGGCCGAGCCTTCGCCGTTGTTCGAGGGCGTGCTCGAGTCGCTTGAAGCATTCCGCGCCGAGGGTTATCAGTTGGCCGTAGCCACTGGCAAGGCGCGTCGTGGTCTGGATCGGGTGCTGAAGTCCCATGGCTGGGAAGATTATTTTGATATCACCCGCGCCGCCGACGAAACCGCTAGCAAGCCGCACCCCTTGATGCTCGAGCAGATCCTGGCGCATTGCGCGGTCGGGCCTGGGCAGGCGCTGATGGTGGGGGATTCGTCGTTCGATCTGCAGATGGCTCGCAATGCCGGGATGGCGTCTGTGGCAGTCAGCTATGGCGCGCAATCCATAGAGGCGCTGCGTGCGTACGAGCCGTGCCTGGCCATTGATCATTTTTCGCAATTGCATGCCTGGCTGGGTCAGCAGGCCAATTAAGTTTGGGTTGGGGTAGATGCAATGACTGACGAATGGAAGGCGCCTGTCAAAGCCAGTGCTGAAGACGGCGAAGACAAGAGCTGGAAACTGCTGGAAAAAACCCTGCTGGCCGGGGTGCAGGAGCAGCGTCGCTCGCGGCGTTGGGGGATTTTCTTCAAGCTGTTGACCTTTGTGTACCTGATTGTCGCGTTGATCCTGTTCACGCCGCTGATGGACATTGAAAAGAGCGCGACGCGCGGCTCGGGCTACACCGCATTGATCGAGATCACTGGGGTGATTGCCGATAAAGAGCCGGCCAGTGCCGACAATATCGTCGGCAGCCTGCGTGCGGCGTTCGAGGATGCCAAGGTCAAGGGTGTCGTGCTGCGGATCAACAGCCCTGGGGGCAGTCCGGTGCAGTCCGGCTACGTTTATGACGAAATTGTGCGCTTGCGCGCCTTGCACCCGCAAATCAAGGTTTATGCGGTGATTTCCGACCTGGGCGCCTCGGGTGCCTACTACATTGCCAGCGCTGCAGACCAGATCTATGCCGACAAGGCCAGTCTGGTGGGTTCCATTGGTGTCACAGCGGCCGGCTATGGCTTTGTAGGTACCATGGAGAAGCTGGGTGTCGAGCGGCGTACCTACACCTCGGGTGAGCACAAGTCGTTCCTCGATCCGTTCCAGCCGCAAAAACCGGAAGAAACCAAATTCTGGCAGAGCGTGCTGGATACCACCCATCAGCAGTTCATCGCCAGCGTGAAGAAGGGGCGTGGTGATCGGCTCAAGGACAAAGATCATCCGGAGCTGTTTTCCGGGCTGGTCTGGTCGGGCGAGCAGGCATTGCCGCTGGGCTTGATCGATGGCCTGGGCAGTGCCAGTTCGGTGGCGCGGGACGTGATCGGAGAGAAAGAACTGGTGGACTTCACCATCCAGGAATCGCCGTTCGATCGCTTCTCGAAAAAGCTCGGCGCCAGTGTGGCCGAGCAGTTGGCCATGTGGATGGGCTTTCACGGCCCCGCCTTGCGCTGATTGCTGTGCGAGATAAAAAAACCGGCCTGCGTGGCCGGTTTTTTTATGGTCTGTAGCAGTTGCCGGGCCCGCGAGGCTGCGTTCGAGGGCGCAGTCCTCGCCGGGTGCGTTGGATCTGGCGACAGCTACGGGATCTGCACGCCTTCGGCCAGTAGCATGTCTACCAGGCGAATCAGCGGCAGGCCGATCAGGCTGGTGGCGTCCGGGCCTTCGGTGCGTTGGAACAGACTTACCCCCAACCCTTCGGCCTTGAAGCTGCCAGCGCAGTCGTAGGGCTGCTCTGCGCGCAGATAGCGCTCCACGCTTGCTGGGTCGAGCGTGCGCATGTGGACGGTAAAGGGGATGCAGTCGAGCTGGCAGTGGCCGCTCTGGCTGTTGAGCAGGGCCAGGCCGGTGAGGAAGGTCACGCTGGCACCGCTGGCGGCCAGCAGTTGTTCGCGGGCCTTGTCGAAGGTGTGGGGCTTGCCGATGATCTTGCCGTCGAGTACCGCGACCTGGTCCGAGCCGATGATCAGATGCCCCGGATGGCTGGCGGCCAGTGCCTGGGCCTTGGCTTGTGCCAGGCGCCTGACCAGCTCGGTGGCGGACTCGCCCGTCAGTGGGCTTTCGTCGATATCCGGGGAGCTGCAGGTAAAAGGCAACTGCAGGCGAGCCAGTAATTCGCGGCGATAAACCGAGCTTGAAGCGAGTAATAAAGGCAACATAGGGCTCTCCAGAAGTCAGTCGCAAATTCTAGCGGGGCCTGCAAGTGACGGACAGGACTGAATTTCCTTTGACAAGGGCGGGTGCATCCCTATAATGCTGCGCCTATGTTGAATGACCCGATTCCACCTCACGTTGACCCGCGCAAATTGGCTGATCGTGGCACCACCCTTCAAGGTGAAATGCTGCTGGCCGATTTGGAGAGACTCTGCGACCCGCTTTCCGACAATGTCGGTACGGTGCAGGCTAAATTCGTTTTTGAACGAGATGAACGTAAATCTGTGGTGATCCACAGCTTTATCGACACCGAGGTCAAAATGGTTTGCCAGCGTTGTCTTGAGCTGGTCACCCTGCCGATTCACAGCGAATGCAGTTATGCTGTGGTAAAGGAGGGTGCGAATACCCAGTCGTTGCCGAAAGGTTATGACGTGCTGGAACTGGGCGAAGATCCTTTGGATCTGCAGTCACTGATCGAGGAGGAGCTTTTGCTCGCCTTGCCCATTGTGCCTGCTCATCATCCGGAAGAATGCCAGCAGCCGGCGGGTCTCGATGAGCCCGAACCGAGCGAGGACGAGGTAACGCGGTCCAACCCGTTCAGTGTATTGGCGCCGGTAATGCGTGACCCCCACGTTTAGGAGTTAATCAATTATGGCTGTTCAGCAGAACAAAAAATCCCGCTCCGCCCGTGACATGCGTCGTTCGCACGACGCTCTCGAGGCAAGCGCTCTGTCCGTAGAAAAGACCACTGGTGAAGTTCACCTGCGTCACCACGTATCGCCAGAAGGCGTATACCGTGGCCGTAAAGTGATCGACAAGGGCGCTGACGAGTAATCCTTGTCCGCTCAAGTCATCGCGATTGACGCAATGGGCGGGGACTTCGGTCCCCGCAGCATTGTTCAGGCCAGCCTTGCTTGCCTGTCTGCTACGCCCTCGCTACACCTGACCCTCGTCGGTCAACCCTCCCTTCTTGAAGAACTGATCGCTGGCCAATCGGCTGTGGATCGCGCGCGTCTGTCGATTGCTCCAGCGTGCGAAGTCATCACCATGGATGAAAAGCCCGCCCAGGCCCTGCGTGGCAAGCCCGATTCGTCGATGCGCGTGGCGCTGGAGTTGCTGCGTGATGGCAAGGCCCAGGCCTGTGTCAGTGCCGGCAACACCGGCGCGCTGATGGCGTTGTCGCGGTTCGTGCTCAAGACGTTGCCCGGTATCGATCGGCCAGCGATGGTCGCGGCGATCCCGACACAAAAGGGTTACTGCCAGTTACTGGACCTGGGGGCTAACGTCGATTGCAGTGCCGAGCACCTGTTCCAGTTCGCGGTGATGGGTTCGGTGGCGGCCGAGACGCTGGGGATCGCCCGGCCCCGGGTGGCGTTGTTGAATATCGGCACCGAGGACATCAAGGGCAATCAGCAGGTCAAGCTTGCGGCGACCCTGTTGCAAGGTGCCCGGGGCCTGAACTACATCGGTTTTGTCGAGGGTGACGGCCTGTATCGAGGTGAGGCGGATGTGGTGGTCTGTGATGGTTTTGTCGGCAACATCCTGCTCAAGTCCAGCGAAGGCCTGGCGACCATGATTGCCGGGCGTATCGAGGCCTTGTTCAAGCAGAATCTTGCATCAAGGATGGTCGGGGCCCTGGCCTTGCCCTTGATGAAGCGTTTGCAGGCTGACCTGGCGCCCGCCCGGCACAACGGCGCGAGCTTCCTCGGGTTGCAGGGGATCGTGGTCAAGAGCCACGGTTCAGCTGGCGTGCAGGGCTTTCAGAGTGCGATCCAGCGAGCCTTGATCGAGATTCAGGAGAATCTGCCGCAGCGACTCCATGGGCGTCTCGAGGATTTGCTGCTTTAGGCATTTTCGTCGGACAATGCTTAAATGTGACCGCTCGGTTCAATTGGCCATCCAACTGTCAGTTTCTTGCGTCCCCACAGCGGGGCGTCAACTCTCCGACGACAAGATCATTAGGGGCTTGTTACATGTCTGCTTCCCTCGCATTCGTCTTTCCAGGACAGGGTTCGCAGTCCCTCGGCATGCTGGCCGAGTTGGGCGCGCAATATCCGCTGATCCTCGAAACATTCAAAGAAGCTTCCGATGCTCTGGGTTACGACCTGTGGGCACTGACCCAGCAAGGGCCGGAAGAGCAGCTCAATCAAACCGACAAGACCCAGCCGGCCATCCTCACTGCCTCGATCGCCCTGTGGCGCCTGTGGCTGTCTGAAGGCGGCGCGCGTCCGGCTTATGTGGTCGGTCACAGCCTGGGCGAATACAGTGCCCTGGTCGCGGCAGGCAGCCTGAGCCTGGGCGACGCCGTGAAGCTGGTCGAGCGTCGTGGTCAACTGATGCAGCAAGCCGTTCCGGCCGGGCAGGGTGCCATGGCGGCGATTCTCGGCCTGGACGACGCTGACGTGCTGGCGGCCTGTGCCGAAGCGGCGCAAGGCGAGGTGGTCAGCGCGGTCAACTTCAACTCCCCGGGCCAGGTGGTGATCGCCGGTGCCAAGGCGGCCGTCGAGCGTGCCATCGAAGGCTGCAAGGCGCGGGGTGCCAAGCGCGCCATGCCGTTGCCGGTCAGCGTGCCGTCGCACTGTGAGCTGATGCGTCCTGCGGCCGAGCAGTTTGCCGAGTCCGTCGCCGCGATTGACTGGCAGGCCCCGCAGATTCCAGTGGTGCAGAACGTCAGCGCACAAGTGCCGGCCGATCTACAGACCCTCAAGCGTGATCTGCTCGAGCAACTGTTCAAGCCAGTACGCTGGGTCGAGTCCGTACAGGCGCTGGCGGCCAAGGGCGCGACCAACCTGGTCGAGTGCGGCCCGGGCAAAGTCCTGGCCGGCCTGAACAAGCGTTGCGCCGAAGGCGTGTCGACATCCAACCTCAATACCCCAGACGCTTTCGCTGCCACCCGTGCAGCGTTGGCCTGAATCAGGAGAAGCTTGCATGAGTCTGCAAGGTAAAGTTGCACTGGTCACCGGTGCGAGCCGTGGCATCGGCCAGGCTATCGCCCTGGAATTGGGTCGTCAGGGCGCCATCGTGGTGGGTACCGCTACTTCCGCCGCGGGTGCCGAGCGCATTGCCGCCACCCTGAAGGAAAATGGTATTCAAGGCACGGGCCTGGAGCTCAACGTCACTAGCGACGAGTCCGTGGCCAGTGTTCTGGCGAGCATCCAGGAGCAATTCGGTGCGCCGGCGATCCTGGTCAATAACGCCGGTATCACCCGCGATAACCTGATGATGCGGATGAAAGATGACGAATGGCATGACGTCGTCAATACCAACCTGAACAGTCTGTTCCGCCTGTCCAAGGGCGTTTTGCGCGGCATGACCAAGGCGCGTTGGGGTCGAATTATCAGTATTGGTTCGGTTGTGGGTGCCATGGGCAACGCAGGCCAAGTAAACTATGCAGCCGCCAAGGCAGGTCTGGAAGGTTTTAGTCGCGCTTTGGCCCGTGAAGTGGGCTCGCGCTCGATTACGGTCAACTCGGTGGCTCCTGGGTTCATCGACACCGATATGACCCGCGAACTGCCTGAAGCGCAGCGTGAAGCCCTGCAGACACAAATTCCGCTGGGTCGTCTGGGGCAAGCTCAAGAGATCGCGTCTGTGGTCGCTTTTCTTGCGTCGGACGGTGCGGCTTACGTTACTGGGGCTACAATCCCGGTGAACGGCGGGATGTACATGAGTTAAATGTGACGGATCGCTTCAAAAAAATGTCATACGAGCTGTCTAAAATCCGTTATAAAGCTGCAATCTATTTATAGGCAGCCGGTCGTCAGGGTTTGAGGAGTGAAGCTTTCAGTTGAAAAACTGAAAAGCCTTTCTATACACTTACCCACTGGCCAGCTGCCTGAATTTGTCCATTAGGAGTGAAAACAAGGTATGAGCACCATCGAAGAGCGCGTCAAGAAAATCGTTGCTGAGCAACTGGGCGTTAAAGAAGAAGAAGTGGTGAACACTGCTTCCTTCGTTGAAGACCTGGGTGCCGACTCCCTTGACACCGTTGAGCTGGTGATGGCTCTGGAAGAGGAATTCGAGACCGAAATCCCTGACGAAGAAGCTGAGAAGATCACTACTGTACAAGCTGCCATCGATTACGTTACTAGCCACCAGGCGTAATAGTTTGTAATCGTTGTTAGCTGTCATGGAAAAACCGCACTGCCATCATGGCGTGCGGTTTTTTCTTTAGGTCTGATGCAAAGTCGTCATTTGAAAAAAGGAGAGTGCTGTGTCGCGTAGACGCGTCGTAGTCACCGGTATGGGTATGTTGTCGCCACTGGGCACGGATGTGCCGAGCAGCTGGCAGGGCATTCTGGCTGGCCGCAGTGGCATTGGTCTGATCGAACACACTGACCTTTCTGCCTATTCCACTCGTTTTGGCGGCTCGGTAAAGGGCTTCAATGTCGAGGAGTACCTGTCGGTCAAGGAAGCTCGCAAACTCGACCTGTTCATTCAATACGGTCTGGCGGCCGGATTTCAGGCGGTGCGTAATGCCGGCCTGGAAGTCACCGATGCCAACCGTGAGCGTATCGGCGTGGCTATGGGCTCGGGTATTGGCGGACTGACCAATATCGAAGAGACCAGCCGCACGCTGCATGATTCCGGGCCGCGACGGATTTCGCCGTTTTTCGTGCCGGGCTCGATCATCAATATGATTTCCGGTTTCCTGTCGATCCACCTGGGTATACAGGGACCTAACTACGCCATTGCCACTGCCTGCACCACCGGTACTCACTGTATCGGCATGGCTGCGCGCAACATTGCCTACGGCGAAGCCGATGTGATGATTGCCGGCGGTGCCGAGATGGCCGCCTGTGGCCTGGGCATGGGTGGCTTTGGTGCTGCCCGTGCACTCTCCACGCGTAATGACGAGCCGACCCGCGCCAGCCGTCCATGGGACAAGGGCCGTGATGGTTTTGTACTGTCCGACGGTGCCGGGGCCCTGGTTCTCGAAGAGCTGGAGCACGCCAAGGCACGCGGGGCGACCATCTACGCCGAGCTGATTGGCTTTGGTACCAGCGGCGATGCCTATCACATGACCTCGCCTCCGGCGGACGGTGCCGGTGCTGCTCGCTGCATCGCCAACGCCTTGCGCGATGCGCGGATCAATGGCGACCAGGTGCAGTACATCAATGCCCACGGCACCTCGACCTCGGCCGGCGACCTCGCCGAAGCCCAGGCGATCAAGACCGTGTTCGGCGATCACGCCTACAAGCTGGCCATCAGCTCTACCAAGT
Organism: Pseudomonas sp. NPDC087626; assembly: GCF_044743405.1. Taxonomy (NCBI): domain Bacteria; kingdom Pseudomonadati; phylum Pseudomonadota; class Gammaproteobacteria; order Pseudomonadales; family Pseudomonadaceae; genus Pseudomonas; species Pseudomonas sp. NPDC087626. The sequence goes on along the minus strand of NZ_JBIUWJ010000005.1, from coordinate 161,950 downwards.
CCATGACCGGCCACCTGCTGGGTGCCGCGGGCGCCGTCGAGGCGATCTTCAGCGTGCTGGCGATCAACGGCCAGGTCGCGCCGCCAACCATCAACCTGGACGAGCCGGACGAAGGCTGCGATCTCGATTTTGTGCCGCACACTGCGCGTAACATGGATATCGACGTAGTGCTGTCCAACTCCTTCGGGTTTGGTGGCACCAACGGCTCCCTGGTGTTCCGTCGGTTCGTCGACTGATGGAAAGCTGGGTCGACGGTCAGCCGGCTGACGCACTGTCGCTAAAAGACCGCGGCCTGGCCTACGGCGATGGCTTGTTCGAGACCATCGCCGTCAGGGGCGGCCAGCCCGTATTGCTGGAACGCCACCTGCAACGCCTGGCCGAGGGCTGCTTGCGCCTGGCGCTGGCGGCGGATCACAGGCTGATTCGCGCCGAACTGGTGGCCTATGCCGCCGAACTCGGCGACGGCGTGCTCAAGCTGATCCTGACCCGCGGCGACAGTCAACGCGGTTATGCCTTCGACCCTGCAGCTGCGCCGCGACGTATCCTGCAAGGCAATCCCCCTGCACATTACCCCAGCGTTCATGCCGAGCACGGCGTGCGCCTGTTCCCCTGTGCCACGCGTTTGGCCAGCCAGCCGCTGCTGGCGGGCCTCAAGCACCTCAATCGTCTTGAGCAAGTCCTTGCCCGCGCCGAGTGGCAGGGGCCTGAATGCGCAGAAGGGTTGATGTTGGACGTAGATGCCCGAGTCATCGAGGGTGTGTTCAGTAATTTGTTCATCGTGCGTGATGGCGTGCTGCTGACCGCCGATTTGCGCCGATGTGGTGTCGCCGGGGTGATGCGGGGCGAATTATTGTTTCAAGCCAAGTCACTGGGGATCCCCACTGAAATCACTGACATCAGCCTCGAACAACTGCAACAGGCCGATGAAGTCTTTGTCTGCAACAGCGTCTACGGCATCTGGCCGGTAAACGCATATGCTGCGCTGAGCTGGCCGGTTGGGCCGCTCACCCGTAAACTGCAGGGAATTGCCCGCGCGCTACTGGATGCTTGATTCGTGAGACGTAAACTCTTGCTGCTGCTGGAAACCGGATTGGTTCTGGCGGGGCTGCTGCTGGGCGCTTCGGCCTGGAAAATCAATTCGGCGCTGGAACAGCCACTCAACATTACTCAGGAAGAGTTACTCGACGTACCCACTGGCTCGACGCCGTCCGGGACCTTCAATCGCCTGGAAGCCGACGGTGTGCTCGAGGACGCTTTCTGGCTGCGCCTGTACTGGCGCTTCAACCTGGCCACCCAACCCCTGCACAGCGGCGAATACCGCATGCTGCCGGGCATGAGCGCACAAGGCCTGATCGGTCTGTGGCAGCGCGGCGAAGTGGTCCAGTACAGTCTGACGCTGGTGGAAGGCTGGAACTTCCGCCAGGTGCGTGCAGCGCTGGCGAAAAACGATAAGCTTGAACAGACCCTGGCCGGCCTCAGCGACAGCGAACTGATGGAAAAACTCGGGCATGGCGGCGTGTTTCCCGAGGGGCGGTTCTTTCCGGACACCTACCGTTTCGTCCGCGGCATGACCGATGCCGAAGTCCTGGAAAAGGCCTACGATCGGCTGGAAGAAGTGCTGGCCAAGGAATGGAGCAAGCGCTCCCCGGATGTGCCGTACAGCGAGCCCTACCAGGCGCTGATCATGGCGTCTCTGGTGGAGAAGGAAACCGGGGTGCCACAGGAGCGCGGACAGATTGCCGGAGTGTTTGTACGGCGCATGCAGATCGGCATGATGCTGCAGACCGATCCGACCGTGATCTATGGCATGGGTGAGCGCTACAACGGAAAGCTGACCCGCGCGTCCCTGCGCGAGCCGACGCCCTACAACACCTATGTGATTTTCGGCCTGCCGCCGACCCCGATTGCCATGGTCGGCCGTGAAGCGATTCACGCGGCCCTCAACCCGGTGTCGGGCAGCAGCCTGTACTTCGTCGCGCGCGGCGACGGCAGCCATGTATTTTCCGATGACCTGGATGCCCACAACAACGCCGTGCGCGAGTATCAACTCAAGCGCCGCGCCGACTATCGTTCCAGCCCTGCGCCCGCCAACGGTGCGGTGACGCCCGAGGAGCCGGCGCCGGTGGTGCCGCAGGTGCCCGAGGTGCCAGCAGTACCCGAAGCGCCTGAGGCGGTCCCGCAGGATCAACCGCCTGCGCCGCCAACGCCTGACGCCCAGGCACCGCAAAGCTCGCAATGACTCTGATTAAGGACTGCCTGTGACTGGCTTGTTTATTACCCTGGAAGGCCCCGAAGGCGCCGGCAAAAGCACCAATCGCGAATACCTTGCCGAACGCCTGCGCGACGCCGGTATCGAAGTGGTGCTGACACGCGAGCCCGGCGGTACCCCCTTGGCCGAGTGCATCCGCGAAGTGCTGCTGGCGCCGGTCGATGAAGTCATGCATGCCGACACCGAGCTGTTGCTGGTGTTCGCCGCGCGCGCCCAGCACCTGGCCGAGGTCATCCGCCCGGCGCTGGCGCGCGGCGCGGTGGTGCTCTGTGACCGGTTTACCGATTCGACCTACGCCTATCAGGGCGCCGGCCGCGGGTTGTCGCTGGAGCGCATCGCGGCGTTGGAGACCTTCGTCCAGGGCGATTTGCGCCCGGACCTGACCCTGGTGTTCGATTTGCCGATCGAGATCGGCATGGCCCGCGCCAGTGCCCGTGGCCGACTGGATCGGTTCGAGCTGGAAGGCCGGGTGTTCTTCGAGGCCGTGCGCGCGGCATTCCTCCAGCGTGCCGCGGCAGATCCGCAGCGTTACCTGTTGGTCGATGCCGCCCAGCCATTGGCGCAGGTGCAGCAGGCGCTGGACGGCTTGCTGCCACAGTTGCTGGAGCGTCACCGTGGCTGAAGCCTATCCGTGGCAGGACAGCCTCTGGCAGCAACTGGCCGGCCGCGGGCAGCACGCCCACGCCTACCTGCTCCATGGCCCCAAGGGGATTGGCAAGCGCGCCCTGGCCGAGCGTCTGATGGCGCGCCTGCTGTGCCAGCGGCCAGACGGCCTGGATGCTTGTGGGCAATGCAAATCCTGCCTGCTGCTCAAGGCCGGCAGCCATCCGGACAACTACATTCTCGAGCCGGAGGAGGCGGACAAGGCGATCAAGGTCGACCAGGTCCGTGAGTTGGTCAGTTTCGTGGTCCAGACCGCGCAGTTGGGCGGGCGCAAGGTGGTGTTGATCGAGCCGGTGGAGTCGATGAACATCAACGCCGCCAACGCCTTGCTCAAAAGCCTCGAAGAACCGTCTGGTGACACCGTGCTGTTGCTGGTCAGCCACCAGACCAGTCGCCTGTTGCCGACCATCAAGAGTCGCTGTGTACAGCAAGCCTGTCCGCTGCCCAGCGAGGCCATGAGCCTGGCATGGCTGGCCCAGGCCTTGCCTGATTGCACGCAAGAGGAGCGGGTCGAGTTGCTGACCCTGGCAGCCGGCTCGCCCCTGGCAGCGGTCACCCTGCAGGCCCAGGGCGTACGCGAACAGCGGGCGTTGGTGGTCGACGGGGTGAAGAAACTACTCAAGCAACAGCAGTCGCCCACCCAACTGGCCGAAGGCTGGAATGCGATCCCGCTGCTGTTGTTGTTCGACTGGTTCTGCGACTGGTCGAGCCTGATCCTGCGTTATCAACTGACCCAGGATGAAGCCGGCCTCGGCCTGGTGGATATGCGCAAGGTGGTGCAGTACCTGGCACAGAAGTCTTCCCAGGACAAGGTGCTGAACATCCAGGACTGGATCCTGGCCCAGCGGCAGAAGGTCCTGAGCAAGGCTAACCTCAACCGTGTGCTGCTGCTCGAGGCCCTGCTGGTGCAGTGGACAGGGTTGCCGGCTCAACGTTAATCCGCGCTGCCCGGACTGTGTCCGGGCGCCCCACCCATACGATTTAGTTGCAACCTCACTATGCTTGTAGATTCCCATTGCCATCTCGACCGTCTCGACCTCGCCGCCCACGACGGCTCCCTGGACGCTGCCCTTGAGGCGGCGCGCCAGCGCGGGGTTGGGCATTTCCTGTGTATCGGCGTCAGTGTCGACAACGCGGCCGACGTCAAGGCGCTTGCCGAGCGCTACGACGACGTCGACTGCTCGGTGGGCGTGCATCCGCTGGACGTCCAGCCGGGCGCGGCACCTGCGTTGGACTGGCTGTTGCACGAGCTCAATCATCCGCGCGTGGTGGCCATTGGCGAGACGGGCCTTGACTACCATTACGAGCCAGAGGCGGCCGAGCTGCAGCAGCAATCCTTCCGCCTTCACCTGCAAGCCGCCCAGCAAACGGGCAAGCCGGTGATCGTCCACACCCGTGGCGCACGTGCCGATACCCTGGCATTGCTGCGCGAGGCAGCCTTGCCCCAGGCGGGTGTGCTGCATTGCTTCACCGAAGACTGGGACATGGCCAAGGCGGCGCTTGACCTGGGCTTCTACATCTCGTTGTCCGGCATCGTCACCTTCCGCAATGCCGATGCCTTGCGTGATGTCGCGAGCAAGGTGCCGGCCGATCGCCTGCTGGTGGAGACCGATTCCCCCTACCTGGCGCCGATTCCCTACCGCGGCAAACCTAACCTGCCGCAATACGTACGCGAAGTGGCGGAGTTCCTGGCGATGCTCCGCGGTGAGTCCTACGAGCGGTTTGCCGAGCAGACCACCGAAAACTTCAAGCGACTGTTCCCCTTGGCCCACGTTAAATCGGTTTGAGCGACGGCCTGGGGAGGCAAATCGCAGGCAAAAAAAACCCGGGTTCTGGGGGGTGAATCCGGGTTAAGACCATTAGGAGTAAAACAAAGGTACGCGGTCCGTTGGTACCTATATCCACGCGCCACTTGGGGGAGATGACGCGCCGACATTTCAAGTATTGATCAGTATTGCGCCGAGTCCAGTTTGCTCCCCGGGTTTCTTAAACATATTTGGAATACCGGCGCTTCGCTTGAGTTCTCACTGCTGGGCGATGGCTGCGACGATGGCGATAGTTTCGTCGATCACGCGTTTTTCGGTATAGAAGTGCGGGGAAAACCGCACGCCCGGGCCGCGCGGAATACACACCACCTGCTGAGCCTTGAGAGTCTCGTACACGACCTGGTTATCGATGCCGTCGATGCTGAAGGAAAAAATCCCCCCGCGCCGAGCCGGATTGAGCGGGCTGTGCAGGGTGATCCCGGCGATTGCGCCCAAACCGTCCTGCAGCCACTGCACGCGTTCGGCGATGAGTGTGGCCACGGTCTGCATGCCGACTTCTTCCAGTAACGACAGGCTGGCCTCCAGGGCCATCGCGCCGAGCATGTTCGGGCTGCCGCACTCAAAACGCCGGGCACTCTTGGCCGGCTCCCAGGTGGTGCGTGTGTAGTCGCCCATGTGTTCAAGCATGTGCCAGCCGAATTCGTGCAGCTTGAGTTGTTCGCGCAGTTCGCTGCGCACGTAGAACACCCCCAGGCCTTCCGGGCCCAGCAACCATTTGTGGCCATCGGCCATGGCAAAGTCGCATTGATAGCTCTGGACGTCGAAGGGCAGGGCGCCGAGTTGCTGGATGGCGTCGATGCAAAACAGCACGTTTTGCTGTTTGCAGCCGGCTCCGAGGCGCTGCAGGTCCAGGCGCAGGCCGCTGGCAAATTGTATGGCGCTGACCGACATCAAGCGCGTGCGGGGGCCGCAGGCAGCCAGCAGCGCGCCTTCCGGGTCGTCGCCCTTGAGGCTGGCCTGGATCACTTCGACGCCTTGCGCGGCCAGGGCTTCCCAGACGATGCGGTTGGATGGGAACTCCTCATCGCTGATGACGATCTGGTCACCGCTCTGCCAGGGCAGTCCGAAGGCGACAAAAGACAGCGCTTCAGAAGTATTCTTGACCAGCGCGATGTCGTCCGTCGACGGTGCGTTTAGCAGGCGCATCAGGCGTTCACGCAGGCGCTGCTCCAGTGACATCCAGTCCGAATAGTCCCGCGCGCCCAGCAAAACGTTCTCTTGGGCGAAGCGCGCCACGGCGCTGGCCGCCCGATTTGGCCAGGGCGCGACGGCCGCATGATTCAAATAGCGAAGGCCTGGAGCCTGTACAAATTCATCAAGAAACGTAGTCATGGTCGGATGATCCGTGCAATTTGGCGCAAGTTAGGCATAATACGCGGCTTCGAATTTTGACCCCTACAGACCTTTTTCTTATGCACAAAGAACCTCGTAAGGTCCGTGAGTTTCGTCGCCGCGAGCAAGAAATTCTCGACACCGCGCTCAAGCTGTTCCTCGAACAAGGTGAAGACAGTGTCACCGTCGAGATGATCGCTGATGCCGTGGGTATCGGCAAAGGCACCATCTATAAGCACTTCAAGTCCAAGGCGGAGATCTATCTGCGCCTGATGCTCGATTACGAGCGTGACCTGAACGAGCTGCTGCACTCTGCCGATGTCGACAAGGATAAGGAAGCCCTGTCCCGGGCCTACTTCGAATTCCGCATGCGCGACCCACAACGCTACCGGTTGTTCGATCGCCTGGAAGAGAAAGTGGTCAAGGGCAACCAGGTGCCAGAGATGGTCGAGGAGTTGCACAAGATCCGCGCCTCCAACTTCGAGCGCCTGACCCTGTTGATCAAGGGCCGGATCAGCGAAGGCAAGCTGGAAGACGTGCCGCCGTATTTCCACTACTGCGCATCCTGGGCGCTGGTGCACGGCGCGGTGGCGCTGTATCACTCGCCGTTCTGGAGCAATGTGCTGGAAGACCAGGAAGGTTTCTTCCAGTTCCTGATGGATATCGGCGTGCGCATGGGCAACAAGCGCAAGCGCGATACCGACACCCCAGGCAGCTGATTCATTCAGCAGCCTTATTGCGCCATGTTTCCCTGTATGGCGCAGTGCCCCAGGAATATACTCAGGCTTAGGTATTGCTAAAACTTGATTTGTGAGTCAAGTTTTAGCTTTTCCGCACCGACTTCCGCCGGAGTAATCCATGATCGTTGACCGACAAGGCAGGCGCTTCCGCAATTTGCGCGTCAGCCTGACCTCCGCCTGCAACTATGCCTGTACCTACTGCGTGCCTAACGGCAAGCGGCTGGTGGCTGCGCAGGACGAGCTGTCGGCCGAAGCCATGGCGCGCGGGGTTGCGTACCTGATCGAGGCGGCTGGCATCGAGCGGCTGCGCATTACCGGCGGTGAGCCGCTGGTGAGCCCGAAGCTGGAAACCTTCATGCGAGCGGTCGGGCAGATGGGCCTGGATGAGATCAGCCTGACCACCAATGGCCAGTTGCTGGGCAAAAAGCTGCAGTTGCTGGTGGATGCCGGTATTCGGCGGATCAACGTTTCCCTCGATACCCTCGACCCGGCGGCCTTTCGCGGCATCGCTCGCGGTGGCGATCTGCCGACGGTGCTCGATGGCATGCAGCAGGCCCGCGCCGCGGGCATCAAGATCAAGGTCAACATGGTACCGCTGCGCGGGCAGAACCTGGACCAGGTGATGCCCTTGCTCGAATACTGCCTGGAGCGCGGCTATGAACTGCGTTTTATCGAATTGATGCGCATGGGCCACCTGGCCTCCGACTCGAATGCCTTCCTGCAGCAGTTCGTCAGCCTCCAGCAGTTGCTCAGCCTGATTGGCGAGCAATACGAATACCTGCAAGCCGATGCGCCGGTGGATGCCACGGCGGTGCGCTATGAAATCCCCGGGCTCGGCCATTTTGGCGTGATCGCCAATGAAAGCGTGCCGTTCTGCCGGACCTGCTCGCGCCTGCGCCTGTCGTCCACGGGCTGGTTGCATGGCTGCCTGTCATCGAGCAATCGGCATTATGTCGGCGACCTGCTGGACAAGCCCCGTCACCAGGCCTTGCCGGCGTTGCAGCGGCTGTTGGTGAAGGCCCTGGGGGACAAGCAGGAAGTGGCATTTTCCGGTGGCGCGACCGTGATGAAAATCATCGGCGGCTGAGCTGGCGCGGAAGCTGCATCTTGCCCGGATTCGCCGGTTTTCCGTCACCGGCTTCTGGAGGGTAAGGATGCGTAGCCTGGTTTTGCTGCTGGCGGTTGTCACGCTTGGCGGCTGCATGACTGTCAGCGACATGGGCGAAGGGGTTCGCGATCAGATGAGCGACGCCGGTTTTCTCGATCACAGCGACAGCCGTCGGGTGAACAACCTGCGTATTCAGCCAGACTCGTTCATCTACATTGCCCAGGGCCCGTTTGCTCCGCCTGGCAGTGCCGAGCCACGCCCCAACGTGGTTGCCGAACAGGCTTTCAACGGCTTTATCGAGTATTTTCCGATGGTCCGTCGCGCCCGCGCGCCCGAGGGCCTGGATGCCGCCATGGGCGAGGCACGGGCTGCCGGCGCCCATTACCTGCTCTACACTCGCTTTGCCAGCGCCGACGACCGCATCGGCAACTCGGATGAATGGCTCGATCAAGAGGCGGTGGATCGCCTGGGTATCGACAAAGGGGTGATTCAACTGATGTTGATCGAGACCAGCACCCAGTATTTGATTGATACTGCACGGATCAAGAGTCGTGGCGGTTTACTGACGTTCCACGACACCAGGCCAGAAGATCTGCTGGGCCCGCCGCTGGCGCAATATGCGCGTAGCCTGCTGGGCCTGGGCGATCAGTAGTTCAACGGGAGAACAACATGAGTGGTGCGCAAAAAGCTAACGATCTGCTGGGGCAAATCCCCAAGTCCAAAGGCTTGCCGCCGGTTCATCTGTGGAACCCCGACTTCTGTGGCGACATCGACATGCGCATCGCCCGCGACGGCACCTGGTACTACCTGGGCACGCCCATCGGGCGCAAGCCGATGGTCAAGCTGTTCTCCACCATCATGCGCCGCGACGGTGACGATTATTTCCTGATCACCCCAGTGGAGAAGGTCGGGATCAAAGTGGATGACGCGCCTTTCGTGGCCGTGACCCTGGAGGTGCAAGGCGAGGGCGAGGCCCAGGTTTTGCGTTTCACCACCAACGTCGAGGAAGTCACCGACGCCGGGCCAGAGCACCCTCTGCGAGTGGTCATCGACCCGCAGACCCAGGAACCAGCCCCTTATGTGCACGTACGCAGCAACCTCGAAGCCTTGATCCATCGCAACGTGTTCTACCAACTGGTCGAGCTCGCGGTCACCCGCGAACTCGACGGCCAGCGCTGGCTGGGGGTTTACAGCGGTGGCGAGTTTTTCCCCATCGGGCTCGAACCCTGAGCGTGACTGACACGAGCACCCTACGCCTCCTGCAATGCCTTGCTCACGACCAGCCAGCGCCACAACAACCGCCCGACGGTGATCAACCAGTTCAACAGCGCCACGCCCAGCACCACCAGCAGCATCGCCGGCAGCCCTTGCTCGACGATGATCCTGCCCGCCAGCCAGGGAAAGCCGAATACCCCGACAAAATAGCCCAGGCTGAACAGCAGCAGGGCTTGAGGGGTGCTGCCGGGCGGCGCTTCGTTGGCGGCCAGGCCATTGATCACCGAGTAGGTCAGGCCGTAGCCGATGCCCAGCACCACGGCTGCCAGCAGGTAGCTGAAGGCATCGTCGACGACGAAGCCGAACATCAGCACCGACACCACCATCAATCCTGACAGCAGGCAGGATGCCCAGTAAGGGTCGCGCTTGACCACGAAGCTGGCAATCAGCATGCGGCTGGTAATCGCCGCGCTCATGAACCCGAGAAAGAACAGCGAGTAATCCAGCGCACGCGCGGCGGCGTAGCTGGTCTGAAAGCTCGACAGCCCGCCGAAGACACAACCACCCAGACCCACCATGATGATCGGGAACAGCGCCCTGGAGGACATCACCCGAACCGTCGCTGCCCAGGAAATGCGCGAAAGCGCGGCATTGCCCAGCTGATTGGGTCGTTGCGAAAGCACCGCACCCAGGCGCCAGAACAGCAGCGCACCGATCAGGCTGGCGAGGGCGGCGAGGAAAAACGCGCTGCTCAGTGGATAACCCAGGGCGCTGGCGGCGCGCCCCAGCAAGGGCCCGGACCCGATGCCGGTCATCATGCTGCCCGACAGCAGGGCGAAATACCTGGTCCGTTGTGCTGCGGGCACCAGCATGGCCACGATGATCGGCCCCAGGGTGTAGAACACGCCCCAGCCCAGGCCCAGGGTCAGGCCAAAAAACAGCAAGGCGCTGCCAAAGCCCGGCGTCAAGGCAAACCCCAGGCTGGCCAGCACCAGCAGGCCGCCGAACAGGGCAATCGAGCGCGCGGCACCGAACAGGTCCGACAAATGCCCGGAAACCAGCACCGCGGCGAAGGTGCTGAGCATCGCCGCGGAAATCACGCTGCCGGCATCGTGCTCGTTACCGCCCCGTGAGCTGATCAGCAGGGACAGTAAAAAGGTCGAGCCGTAGGACAACGACAGCAGGTAGCTGGCGAGGCAGAACAGGCCAAACAGTTTTCCCGCAACGGCGGAGTCCGGAGTAGGGCGACGGGGCATGGCGATATCTCGTGACCGGTAGGTTTGTCGAACCCTTATCTACCACGGCCAGCCCGAGTGTTTGTTCTGTGGTTGGCGGTTTCAGGGTTAGCGAATGGCGGAGTAACCCCTAGGCAGCGCGAGTCCTTTGATCAGCACCAGCGTTGCCTGGAGAAAATTTGACAGTGCCATGTGACGAACGTCGATCGGCGACATAGTATGGCGTTTTCATTCGTTCTCAAGGGACGTCCATGTCGATCGAGATCCGCCCGGCCACACCCAGCGATGCCCCGCAAATTCTCGCCTTCATCACCGAGCTGGCGGATTACGAGCGCGCCCGCCATGAAGTCATCGCCAGTGTCGCCGACATCGAACGCAGCCTGTTCAGTGAAGGTGCCACCGCTCACGGCCTGATCTGTCTGCGCGATGGCCTGCCGATCGGGTTTGCGGTGTTTTTCTTCAGCTATTCGACCTGGTTGGGCAGTAACTGCCTGTACCTTGAAGACCTGTACATCACGCCCGAGCAGCGCGGCGGTGGCGCAGGCAAGTACTTGCTGCGCCACCTGGCGAAGATTGCTTGCGCCAACGACTGCGGGCGTTTTGAATGGAGTGTGCTGGAGTGGAACACCCCAGCCATCGAGTTCTACAAATCCCTCGGCGCCCAGCCCCAGGAAGAGTGGGTGCGCTATCGCATGGACGGCAATGTCCTGCGTGATTTCGCCGAGGGGCGCTGAAGCTTTGCTCAGGCCTTGAGGGTCGCCATGTCGATGACAAAGCGATACTTCACATCACCGGCGATCATGCGCGCATAAGCCTCGTTGATCTGGCGGATATCGAGCATTTCGATGTCACAGGTGATCCCGTGTGCGGCGCAGAAATCCAGCACTTCCTGGGTTTCGGCAATGCCACCAATCAGCGAGCCAGCGAGGACCCGGCGGCTCATCACCAGTTTGCCGGCGTGGACCGGTGGATCGACGGGTTCAATCAAGCCCACCAGGATGTGCACACCGTCAAACCGCAGGGTGTCGAGGTAGGGGTTGAGGTCGTGCTGCACCGGGATGGTGTCGAGCAGGAAATCGAACTGTCCGGCCGCCGCAGCCATCTGCGCGGCATCGGTGCTGACGATCACGTGGTCGGCCCCCTGGCGACGCCCTTCTTCAGCCTTGCTCGCCGAGCGAGTGAACAGCGTCACTTCGGCGCCCATGGCCTTGGCGAACTTGATCCCCATGTGGCCCAGGCCTCCCATGCCGAGAATGCCGACCTTGTCGCCAGCCTTCACGCCGTAGTGCTTGAGCGGCGAATAGGTGGTGATACCGGCGCAGAGGATCGGTGCGGCGCTGGCTGCGTCCAGTTGCGGCGGGATGCGCACCACAAAGTGTTGATTGACCACGATGCTGTCGGAGTAGCCGCCCATGGTGTTGCTGCCGTCGACCCGGTCCGGGGTGGCGTAGGTCATAGTCGGGCCTTCGAGGCAGTACTGCTCCAGGTCAGCCTGGCAGGCTTCGCAGTGGCGGCACGAGTCGACCATGCAGCCGACGCCGACCAGGTCGCCGACTTTATGTTGGCTGACGTCGGCGCCGATGGCTGTGACCCTGCCGACGATTTCGTGGCCCGGCATCAGCGGGTAAACGGCAATCCCCCATTCGTTGCGTGCCTGGTGGATGTCGGAGTGGCAGACGCCGCAGTAGAGGATCTCGATTGCGACGTCGTCAGCTCGTGGGCTACGACGTTGGAATTGCACGGGGGCGAGGGGAGTGGTGGCCGACTGGGCGGCGTAACCGATGGCGGTGTACATGATGAACCTCGCAAATACAGTGACAGGAGAGGCGGCGCATTCTGGGCGCCAAGGCGGTCAACGGCCATGGCGATTCCTCCGGGTGTCATGCCTAATCCTCCGGCATCGGCCTGCCAAGGCTCGCATTGGCGAGCAGACCTGCGATGATGCTTTCATCCCATTTTTGCGAAGTTTTTCCTATGTTGCTGACCCGTCATCTCGACGCCAATGCCAGCCTGGTGGCGCTGATCGAGCCGCTGGCCACCGGTGATGGCTTCACCCCGACCGCGTTGCCCGGCGTGCAGGTGCTGCGCGCCAGTTGCGACGTTGCCCGCGGCCCTCATATCTATGAGCCGAGCCTGATGATCATCGCCCAGGGCAGCAAACTGGCGTACCTGGGGCCGCGGACCATGGAGTATGGGGCCGGGCATTACCTGATCCAGGCATTGCCGGTGCCCTTCGAATGCGAAACCTATGCCTTGCCCAATGCCCCCTTGCTGGGGGTCTCGGTGGCGATTGACCGGGTGCTGCTGGGGGAGTTGGTGCTGGCCATGGGGCTGGCGCCAGGGCGGCCCGGTGCCGCACAGACACCCGAGTCGATGACCTCGGTGGTGCTCGATGACGGCATGCGCGGTTGTGTCGAGCGGTTGTTGTCGTGCCTGCACGATCCGCTGGAAGCTCGGATCATGGGGCCGGCGCGCCTGCGTGAATTGTTGTTCACCGCCCTGCGCGGGCCCCAGGCCGATGTGCTGCGGGCGCTGGTGGAGCAGCAGGGCCAGTTCGCCCGCGTCGCGGCGTCGATCAGCCATCTGCATGCGCACTACAACGAGCCGTTGAACGTCGAGACCCTGGCCAGCTACGCCAACATGAGCGCCTCGACTTTTCATGAACACTTCAAGCGCAGTACTTTGTTGTCGCCGGTGCAGTACTTGAAGCGCCTGCGCCTGCTCAAGGCTCAGACTTTGCTGGTGGCCGAGGGCCTGGGCGTGGCGCAGGTGGCGCACCGGGTCGGTTATCAGAGCACGTCGCAGTTCAGTCGCGAGTACAAGCGCTACTTCGAGCGCAACCCGGGAGACGAGCGCGCCGCTTGACCCAGCCGTGCGCTGCTCGGCAGCTGCTACCAGAGCTTTATTGCAGGCAACAAAAAGGCCCCCATTCGGGAGCCTTGATGTTCAGGCATACGGCTTACATGTTCGGGTAAGTCGGTCCGCCCGCGCCTTCCGGCGTCACCCAGGTGATGTTCTGCGCAGGGTCCTTGATGTCACAGGTCTTGCAGTGCACGCAGTTCTGGGCGTTGATCTGGAAGCGTTTCTCGCCGTCTTCCTTGGTGATCACTTCATACACACCGGCCGGGCAGTAGCGCTGCGCAGGCTCGTCGTAGAGCGGCAGGTTCTTGCTGATCGGGATGCTCGCGTCGGCCAGCTTGAGGTGGCACGGCTGCTCTTCTTCGTGGTTGGTGCCGGAGATGAACACCGAGCTGAGCTTGTCGAAGCTGAGTTTGCCGTCGGGTTTCGGGTAGTCGATCTTCTTGCAGTCGGCCGCCAGCTTCAGGCACGCGTAGTCTGGCTTGGTGTCGTGCAGGGTGAACGGCAGCTTGCCGCCGAAGATGTTCTGGTCGAGCCAGTTGACCCCACCGCCGACGATCGCGCCGAACTTGTGGATCGCTGGACCGAAGTTGCGGCTGGCGAACAGTTCTTCGTACAGCCAGCTTTTCTTGAAGCTGTCGACATAGGCCGTCAGTTCGTCGCCGCCTTCGGATTCGGCGAACAGGCGATCAGCCACCGCTTCAGCCGCGAGCATGCCGGACTTCATCGCCGTATGGCTGCCTTTGATCTTGGCGAAGTTCAGGGTGCCCAGGTCGCAACCGATCAGCGCGCCGCCCTTGAAGACCATTTTCGGCAACGAGTTCAGGCCGCCTTTGCAGATTGCCCGGGCGCCGTAGCTGATGCGCTTGCCGCCTTCCAGGTATTGCTTGAGCACCGGGTGATGCTTGAGGCGCTGGAACTCGTCGAATGGCGACAGGTAGGTGTTGCTGTAGGACAGGTCGACGATCAGGCCCACGACCACCTGGTTGTTTTCCAGGTGATAGAGGAACGAGCCGCCGGTGTTCTCGGTGCCCATGATATCCAGCGGCCAGCCGGCGGTGTGGACCACCAGGCCAGGCTGGTGCTTGGCCGGGTCGATTTCCCAGATTTCCTTGAGGCCGATGCCGTAGTGCTGGGCGTCGGCATCGCTGTCCAGGTTGAAGCGCTTGATCAGTTGCTTGCCAATGTGGCCGCGGCAACCTTCGGCGAACAGCGTGTACTTGCCGCGCAGTTCCATGCCGGGGGTGTACAGGCCTTCTTTCGGATTACCTTCGCGATCGACGCCCAGGTCACCGGTGATGATCCCGCGGACCACGCCATTTTCGTCGAACAGGGCTTCCTGTGCGGCGAAGCCAGGGTAGATTTCCACGCCCAGGTTCTCGGCCTGCTGGGCGAGCCAGCGGCACAGGTTGCCCAGGGAGATGATGTAGTTGCCTTCGTTGTGCATGGTCTTGGGCACAAAGAAGTCAGGAACCTTGACGGACGCCTCGGGGTTGCGCAGCACATAGATGTCATCGCGCACGACCGGGGTGTTGAGCGGGGCGCCGAGCTCTTTCCAGTCCGGGAACAATTCGTTCAGGGCTCGAGGTTCGAACACCGCGCCGGACAGGATATGCGCACCGACTTCGGAGCCTTTTTCGACCACGCAGACGCTAATTTCCTTACCGGCTTCGGCGGCCTTCTGCTTCAATCGGCAGGCGGCGGAAAGACCAGCGGGGCCGGCACCGACGATGACCACGTCGAATTCCATGTATTCGCGTTCCACAGGTTATCTCCTACTCAAGGCTCAACAGTTTTTTTTCTAATTGGAGGTTTGGTGTAGCCTCGATCAATTGCTCTGCCCTGTGGGCAGGAGGACAATCGAGGGCCCACCTTTCTCTCTAGGTGGCGCATTATATCTACACCACTCTCAGCGTCCAATACAAACGTTTGTTTGAAATTGCTGGAAGCCAGATAAATCAAAGAAGCGCGGCTTATAACTGACCATTTTGCCGTATTGACCGGAATAGGCGTTCCGGTCAAGATACGGGCGGTTTTGCGCTCGCCGTAGGCTGACTGTTGGTTTCAAGAGCACCTCTAAAGACAGGGCGAAGGCAGTACAAGGTGATGCGCAATGTGGGTTCGCGGCGAAGTCTACACGCTGTGAAAACGAATGACTTGTCAGTCACCGCTGACGAACGGTCATTTGCCTCCTGAGCAGGATTACCCGATACACAGGCCGGCGTTTTTAGAGGTGCCCTTGTGCCCGATGAGCATCAACCGCCAGGTTCGCCTAGGCGACTTTCTTTTCACCGGAGAGTAACGAGGAATCCATGAAGGTTCTTGTAGCTGTCAAACGAGTGGTCGACTATAACGTCAAGGTCCGCGTCAAAGCGGATAACTCCGGCGTCGATCTCGCTAACGTCAAGATGTCGATGAACCCTTTCTGCGAAATCGCAGTGGAAGAAGCCGTACGCCTGAAAGAGAAAGGTGTTGCGACTGAAATCGTCGTCGTCTCCATCGGCCCGTCCACCGCTCAAGAGCAACTGCGCACCGCGCTGGCTCTGGGTGCCGACCGCGCCATCCTCGTCGAATCCGCCGAAGACCTGACTTCCCTGGCCGTTGCCAAGTTGTTGAAAGCTGTTGTCGACAAGGAACAGCCGCAGCTGGTGATCCTCGGCAAACAAGCGATCGACAGCGACAACAACCAGACTGGTCAGATGCTCGCTGCATTGAGCGGCTACGGTCAGGGCACCTTCGCTTCGAAAGTCGAAGTGTCTGGCGACAGCGTTGCCGTGACTCGTGAAATCGACGGCGGCGCGCAGACAGTTTCCCTGAAACTGCCAGCCATCGTCACCACCGACCTGCGTTTGAACGAGCCGCGTTATGCGTCCCTGCCAAACATCATGAAAGCCAAGAAGAAGCCGCTTGAAGTGCTGACTCCGGATGCTTTGGGCGTTTCCACTGCCTCCACCAACAAGACCCTGAAAGTCGAAGCGCCGGCTGCACGCAGCGCGGGTATCAAGGTCAAGTCGGTGGCTGAACTGGTCGAGAAACTGAAAAACGAAGCGAAGGTAATCTAATCATGACTATCTTGGTAATCGCTGAACACGACAACAAGGTTGTGGCCCCGGCCACCCTGAACACCGTGGCTGCCGCTGCGAAGATCGGTGGCGACATCCACGTCCTGGTCGCAGGCCAGAACGTTGGCGCGGTGGCTGAAGCCGCTGCGAAAATCGCTGGCGTGGCAAAAGTGCTGGTGGCCGACAACGCCGCCTACGCACACCAACTACCGGAAAACGTAGCGCCATTGGTTGCCGAGCTGGGCGCTGGCTACAGCCACATCCTGGCTGCCGCCACTTCCAACGGTAAAAACATCCTGCCGCGCGTTGCCGCGCAGCTGGACGTTGACCAGATCTCCGAGATCATCTCGGTAGAAAGCGCTGACACCTTCAAGCGCCCGATCTACGCCGGTAACGCGATCGCCACCGTGCAATCGAACGCCGCCGTAAAAGTGATCACCGTGCGTGCCACCGGTTTCGACCCGGTTGCAGCTGAAGGTGGTTCGGCTGCTGTTGAAGCGGTTGCTGCTGCTCACGATGCTGGCACCTCCAGCTTCGTTGGCGAAGAGCTGGCCAAATCCGATCGTCCGGAACTGACCGCTGCCAAGATCGTCGTTTCTGGCGGTCGCGGCATGCAGAACGGCGACAACTTCAAACACCTGTACGCCCTGGCCGATAAGCTGGGCGCTGCTGTCGGCGCTTCCCGTGCCGCGGTTGACGCAGGTTTTGTACCCAACGACATGCAGGTCGGCCAGACCGGCAAGATCGTTGCTCCACAGCTGTACATCGCCGTCGGTATTTCCGGCGCGATCCAGCACTTGGCCGGCATGAAAGACTCCAAAGTGATCGTTGCGATCAACAAGGACGAAGAAGCGCCGATCTTCCAGGTGGCTGATTACGGCTTGGTGGCGGACTTGTTCGAAGCCATCCCTGAGCTGGAGAAGCTGGTCTAATCCAGCGGCTTCACTTATAAAGAGCCCGGCCTTTTGGCTGGGCTTTTTTTTGTCCGCGAGTTGAGAGTGGAGACATACGCCATGGATTTGCGTCGCTTGAGCGGTTGGTCGATGTTCCTCGGCCTGACCCTATTGCCCCTTGTATCGAACGCTGCCGGTAAATGCGAACGCCTGGTGGTGACCGGCAGCCCCGATGCACCGCCCTATCTGTGGCAAGACCCGCAGGACCCCGTGCACCTGATCGGCGCCAATGCCGACTTGCTGCAGCAGGTGGCAGCGGAGTTGGGGCTCAAGGTCGAGTTGCGTTATGCCGGCAAGCGCTCCCAGGCGCTGGAGGAGGTGCGCAGCGGGCGCATCGACATGCTGGCGGACGCTCCGTTGGCGACCGGGCAGTTGGAGGCGCTGGACTACATACACCCGGCGCTGGCCAGCAATGACTACCTGGTATGGACCCGTAATGGTTCGATGCTGGACTACAGCGAGGCCAAGGATCTGAGTGGGCATCTAGGCGCGGTGTCGCAGCAGGCACGGCTGACCCAGGATTTCGCAGCGTTCGCCCAATCGCAACTGACCCTGGTCAGTACGCCGAACCTGACCCAGGCGTTTCAGAAATTGCTGCTGGGCGAAGTGGAGTTTGTGTTGGCGGGGCGGTACGCC
Organism: Pseudomonas sp. NPDC087626; assembly: GCF_044743405.1. Taxonomy (NCBI): domain Bacteria; kingdom Pseudomonadati; phylum Pseudomonadota; class Gammaproteobacteria; order Pseudomonadales; family Pseudomonadaceae; genus Pseudomonas; species Pseudomonas sp. NPDC087626. Next base: position 144,052 of record NZ_JBIUWJ010000005.1, on the reverse strand, counting down.
GGGATGGCCATGACACAGACCCTGAGTATCGCCAACGACGTGCAGGCTTACGCCCAACCGGTGGATAAACCCGGGCTGTTTCTGGCTATTTCCCACAACTCGGCGTGCAACGATCCATGGTTGCGCGGACAGTTAGCCAAAAAGATGACAGAATTGCCCGCGTCCGGTCTGACTGAGGCCGTGCTACAGCGCAATCTGGAGCGCTGGAAAGCACAATTGAAACAGCCCGTCAGCACCCCAAAACAGTAGGGATTTTTAGTGACTATTCGACCTCTTTTCGCTGCCCTGGCCGTCACGGCTCTGGCGGGTTGTGCAGCCGATCCGGCGCCGAATGAACAAATGCGTTTGACCGGGCAGGCCCTGGAACAGGCGACCGCGGTGGGGGCCACCGCCGAGGAAGTGCCGGAGCTGAAGCTGGCAGAAGGCAAGTACACCCAGGCCAAGGCCGATATGGCCGACCAGTCATTCAAGGATGCCCGTGTGCAGGCCGAGCAGGCCGAACTGGATGCACGCCTGGCCGAGGCCAAGGTCCTGACGCTTAAAAGCCAGGAGCAACTGAACGTTCTCAACACCCGCATCGCGCGCTTGCGCAAGCAGTTGGGAGACGCCCAATGAAGCTTGCGAATGGCGTCCTCGGCGGCCTGCTGCTGGCCAGCCTGTACGGGTGTGCGGGCCAGCACAGCGATGTGGCATTGCAACAAGCCTATAACGACTTCCAGAAGGTCAAGGAAGACTCCAACGTATTGCGCATCGCGCCCAAGGACGTGATCCGGGCCGGTGAATCCCTGGCCCGGGCCGATCGCCTGTCCAGCTATTGGGGCAGCGGTGCCGATGTGCAGCACTATTCCTACCTGAGCCAGCGTTACAGTGAGATTGCCCGGCAACATAGCGAGAAAGTGCTCAACGAAGAGCGCGCAGCCAAGCTCGAGCTGGAGCGCCAACGCCTGCAACTGGCATTGCGCGAGGCCAAGTTGCTCAGCGTGCAGCAGCAGGGCAAATGGCTGGAAGAGCAGATCATCAGCCTGGCAACTACCCAGACCGATCGCGGGCTGGTGATGACCCTTGGCGATGTGCTGTTCGACACTGGTGAGGCGGAGCTCAAGAGTTCGGCCAATCGCACGGTGCTGAAAATTGTCCAGTTCCTGCAGCTCAACCCCAAGCGTGTCGTGCGCATCGAGGGTTACACCGACAGCACGGGCGGCAAACAGGAAAACCGCAAACTGTCCCGGGACCGCGCCCAGGCGGTGGCCGACATGCTGATGGACCTGGGTGTTGACGATAAACGTATTCAAGTCGAAGGTTATGGCGATGAATACCCGGTAGAGGCCAACGCTTCCGAGCGGGGCCGGGCGCAGAATCGCCGGGTGGAAATTGTGTTCTCCGACGAAAAAGGCCAGCTCGGCGCTGCCCGCTAAGGTCAGCGTTACTGGAAAGCCCGGCACCTGTAGAGGTGCCGGGTTTTTTTTGGCCTGCCAATCGGCGCACAAAACAGTACAGTTTTTACTGACACTGGGCTGTACGGTCGACTATTGTGGCAACTGTCCCCGTACACTTCTAAACTGTGCCGGTATAGTTCTCTACAAAAATAAAATGCCCGTGAAATCGAGTGCTGCGTCATGACCAATCTTTTGCTCTATCAACGTATCGCTCAGCAGCTGGCTGAGGATATCCGGCGCGGCGTGTATCAGCCTGGCGAGCGTGTGCCTTCGGTGCGCAAGATGAGCTCGCAGCTCAATGTCAGCCATGCGACGGTGCTCCAGGCCTATGCCAACCTGGAAGACCAGGGCCTGATTCGCGCACGTCCGCAGTCGGGTTACTACGTTCACCAGACCCCGGCCCTGACCGCGCCGACCCCGGATATCGCCCGGGTCGAGCGCCCGGGCCTCGTGACCCGCAGCAGCATCATCCAGCAAGTGTTGGTGGAGTCACGCCGCGAAGGGGTGTTCCCACTGGGCGCCGCTGTGCCCAGTGTCGACTATCTGCCGGTGCGGGCGCTGCATCAGCAACTGGCCAAGGTCACGCGTTTTCACAGTCCGCGGGCGTTCAGCTACATGTTCAGTCCCGGTTTCGAGCCCTTGCGCCGCCAGGTGGCGATTCGCATGCGCGACGCCGGGGTGGTGGTCGACCCATCCGAAGTGGTGATCACCCACGGCTGTGTCGACGCCCTGCAGATGTCCTTGCGCGTGCTGACCCGCCCCGGTGATCTGATTGCCGCAGAGTCGCCGACCTATTACGGCCTGTTGCAACTGGCCGATCTGCTCGGCCTCAAAGTCATCGAGATTCCCAGTGATCCGTCCACCGGCATGAGCCTGGAAGCCCTGCAACTAGCCGCCAACCAGTGGTCGATCAAGGCCCTGGTGCTGACCACCCGCCTGAGCAACCCCCTGGGTGGCACTATGCCGGAAGAGCGGCAGAAACAACTGCTGCGCCTGGCCTCGGACTTTGATATCCAGGTGGTCGAAGACGATATCTACGGCGAGTTGATGTTCGAGCAGGGGCGCACCAAGTCCCTCAAGGCCTATGACCGCCTGGATCGGGTGATCTACTGCTCGAGCTTTTCCAAGACCCTGTCCCCCGGGGTGCGCATCGGCTGGATGATCGCCGGCAAGTACCAGCAAGAAATCCAGCGGCTGCAGACCTTCAGTACCCATTCGGCCTGCAGCGTCACGCAGATGGGCATCGCGGCCTACCTGGAGAACGGCGGTTACGATCGGCACCTGCGCTACATTCGCCAGGAATATCGCAAGAACCTCAGTGCGTTCCAGCTGGCAGTGCAGCAGTATTTCCCCGAAGGCACCCAGATGACCCGACCCACTGGCGGTTTCATCCTGTGGGTCAGTTTGCCGGGACGGGTCAATACCCAGGAACTGCACGTGCGGGCTTTGCAGCAGGGGATCAGCATCGCCCCGGGACTGATTTTCAGTAACACCGAGCAGTTCAACCACTGCATTCGCTTGAACTGCGGCATCCCCTGGAACCGTGAAGCCGAGCGAGCCTTGATGACACTGGGCATGCTCGCGACCCAGCTGTGTCAGGAAACCGCCAGCGGTTTTTGAGGCATCGCCGGGGCTGATCGAGATGGGCGCTTGTCAGCGCCCTTGCAACAGGCGAGCATATGGCCCTCTGCCGTTAGTGCTGTAGGGGTTATGAAAGCGATTTTTCCTGTTGGTCTGGTGTTGGTCTGCTTGCTGAGTGTGTTCAATTGGGGGAGCGCGATGGCGGCGGCGACCCCGGATAAAGCGGTTTCCAGTACGTCAACGACTAAGGTGGCCCCCACCACGCCGGTCAAAAAAGTCGCGCCCGTGAAAAAAACGGACGCTGCGAACAAACCCGTTGCGCACAAGCCACGCCCGCCGATTGCCTCAAAATCCAAGGCCGCCAGCGAAGTGGTGCGCACCACTGAGTTACCGTCCACCAATATCGACCTGAGCCTGCCTCCGGAAATGGTCCGCCAGTTGCAACCCATTGGCACCGTCCCGATCGTCAAGCGCGCACCCTTGTTGCCGCCACTGTTCGAGGAAAAACCCAAGGAAGAAAGCAAGTTCCAGCTTAACGGCCGGCTGATTTCCAACGAAATGCAATTGCAACTGCGCAACGAAGAGCGCCGGGAAATCGAAGGCGCGGCCCTGGAATTCCAGTTCAATCAGTAAAACCCGACGGCAGGTGTGACCTGGCGAGCCGACGCTTTGTCGCAAGACTGATCAGTCACGCGTATTTGCGCGAAAAACCCCTGGGCGGCCAATTTCAAACGGCTGTTTAAGCGGGTACTCTAGTCTCCGTCATTCCACACTCCCGAGGAGCTTGTCGTCATGAAATGCCGAGAAGGCTGTGGCGCCTGCTGCATTGCCCCTTCCATCAGTACACCGATTCCCGGCATGCCCCATGGCAAGCCCGCGGGCGAACGTTGTGTGCAACTGTCTGTCGATAATCTGTGCAGTATCTTCGGCCAGCCCGAGCGTCCTGCCGTCTGTGGTGCGTTCCAGGCGGATATCGAGGTCTGCGGCAGCAGCCAGGAACAAGCCATCACACTGATCGGCTGGTGGGAACAAATGACCGCGGCGTAGTGTGTTCAACGAACGGAACTTCAACAATAAGGAACAAGACTATGGGTTCGCTGCATCGTATCGCTGTGCTGTGTGGGTTGAGCGCTGTTCTGGCCTCCACCGTGGTTCAGGCCGAAGACTGGAAAGTTGCCAAGAACGAAGACGGGATCAAGATCTCCCTGAGTGAAGTGCCGGGCTCCGACTACAAGTCCTATCAGGGCGTTACCCTGATGAAGACCACTGTTGCCAAGCTGCGGGCGCTGCAGGAAGACGTGGCCGGGGCCTGTGCCTGGATCCACGAGTGCAAGAGCCAGAAACTGCTCAAGCACGAAGGTGACCAGAGCTGGACCTACACCCAGTTCAATACCCCTTGGCCGGTGACTGCGCGTGACTCGGTGCTGCATATCACCACCGTCGATGGCGCCGATGGCAGCCTGACCCGCAACCTGGAAGGCGTGCCGAAATACATTCCGGAGGAAAAGGGTTTTGTCCGGGTAACCGAGGTCAAGGGCTTCTGGAAGTTCGTGCCCAAGGGCGATCAGGTCGAAGTGACCTATCAAGTGCACACAGAGCCAGGTGGTAGCGTGCCGGCGATGGTCGCCAACAAGTTTGTGGTCGATGCACCTTTCGAGACCCTCAAGGCCCTCAAGGAACGTGCCGAGAAGTAAGCACGCCTGTTCCAGGCCATCGGAACAACAGGGTTGGTGATAGCAACCCTGTTGCCAGGGCAGTTCTTCGAGGGGCAGGGAACGAATGCCCGGCGACCCGGGTCGAGATGGAAGTAAGCCCATCTACGGGTTTTATCGAGGAGGCACCGATGCAAAAGTGGGAAATCACCTTTGTGGATGATCATGGTGTGCAAAGCGTCGAACGCTTCGACTGCGAGCAGCAACCTGACATGGAAAAGGCCGCGCAACTGATTCGCGCCAAACTTCTCCCGGTCCCGGCCGAGCTGGATCTCAATGACCTGGAAGGTCGCACCGACGACCCGACGCTCAAGAGCCTCAAAGATCAGAACAGCATTCAAATCCTCAGCATCTCCCCGATTCCATAATCCCTTCTGTAACCAGGCCTTGGCACGCGCTCCGAGTTGGAGCTACTCTGCAAGCGAGATCAGCGAATGGATCGCTAAGGTCTGGTCTTGTCAGCTACATGCTTGTGTCCCGGCGGCAATCTGATTGCCGTAGCGCCTGCACCATTCGGTTGCCGGCGCGTGGAGTACGGAAAGTCTATCCATTGGAAGTAGGAGGACGTTTCATGAGCACAGCCTATCAAGAAGACATCAGCAGCAGCGTGCTGCGCCGCATGAAAGAAGGCGGTTTTGATTTTTCACGGTTCCATCCCATCGAGTTCTACGCCATTTTCCCCGACGAGGAGGGGGCACGCAGGGCGGCAGGACAATTTCGCGGTGAATCCTTGAATGCACAGATCAGTGTGCGCGACGACGGTGCCTGGTACCTGGAACTGAGCAAGGTGATGTACGCCACCTACGGCGGCATTGGCGATTTTGAACAGGACTTCGAGGCGGTGGTCGAGCCTTTGGGGGGAATCATCGAAGGTTGGGGCGTCAAGCAGGAGGTACGAGGGCAACTCGCATAACACTATGAATAGCGACATCACTCAGCGACGGCTGACCTTTTGGGTCGGCCGTTTTCATTTGGGTTGGGGCAAACGCCAGGCAAAAAAAAGCCACCTGAGCAGGTGGCCAAAAGGGAAGAGGGGTAGCCAGCAAGCGAGCGGTGCCGCTTGCTGCGTGATGGGCCAATTATCCGCGTGCCTGGGCGGGCAGTGAAATGAACTATGGCTATGCTGCTAATAGCCATAAGCATTGCTTCGCAATGAAGCGCGGGCGATCAGGTGGGGGCGTTTGCTGCACGGGATTGGTGCGAAGCCTTCGGGGTGAAAATCCAACTGATTGATACTAAAGGGTTTATGCCGCTGGCACGGGCCTTGCGATGCCAAGGTGTCCGGGTGACAAGGAGTACGGCATGATCCGCACCTATTTTGATGAGATGTACGATGCCAGCGGCCAGGTCCGCGCGCATTATCGAGAATTCGCCCGTTGGTTGGCCCAAACGCCTGACGAGCTGCTGGCTCAACGCCGACGCGAGGCCGATCTGTTGTTTCATCGCGCCGGGATTACCTTCACTCTCTATGGCGACGAGCAGGGCACCGAGCGCCTGATTCCCTTCGACACCATTCCGCGCAGCATCCCCGCCAGCGAGTGGCGGATTGTCGAGCGTGGCTGCATCCAGCGGGTCAAGGCGCTGAACATGTTCCTCGCCGACCTCTATCACGAACAACGCATTATCAAGGCAGGCATCATCCCGGCCGAGCAGGTGCTGGCCAACGAACAGTACCAACTGGCCATGCAGGGCCTGGACCTGCACCGCGACATCTACTCGCACATCTCCGGGGTCGACCTGGTGCGCGATGGCGACGGCAGCTACTACGTGCTGGAAGACAACCTGCGCACCCCCAGCGGTGTGAGCTACATGCTCGAAGACCGCAAGATGATGATGCGCCTGTTCCCTGAGCTGTTCGCGGCCCAGCGTATTGCGCCCATCGACCACTACCCGAACCTGCTGCTCGACACCCTGAAAAGCTCCAGCCCCATCGATAACCCGAGCGTGGTGGTACTGACCCCGGGACGCTTCAACAGTGCGTTTTTCGAGCACGCCTTCCTGGCCCGGGAAATGGGCGTGGAACTGGTGGAAGGCGCGGACCTGTTTGTGCGTGACGACAAAGTCTTCATGCGCACCACCGATGGCCCCAAGGCCGTCGATGTGATCTACCGGCGGCTCGACGACGCCTTCCTCGATCCGCTGGCATTCAACCCGGACTCGATGCTCGGGGTTCCCGGCCTGCTGGCGTCCTATCGCAGCGGCAATGTGGTGTTGGCCAACGCCATCGGCACGGGTGTGGCGGATGACAAGTCGGTGTATCCGTTCGTCACCGAGATGATCCGTTTCTACCTCGACGAGGAGCCGATCCTGAAAAACGTGCCGACCTGGCAGTGTCGCAACCCGGCGGAACTGTCCCACGTGCTGGCCAACCTGCCCGAGCTGGTGGTCAAGGAAACCCAGGGCTCCGGCGGCTACGGCATGTTGGTCGGACCGGCAGCGACGGCGGCCGAGATCGAACAGTTCCGCGCACGGATCAAGGCCAAGCCCCATGCCTATATCGCCCAGCCGACGTTGTCCCTGTCGACCTGTCCGACCTTCGTCGAGAACGGCATCGCCCCGCGGCATATCGATCTGCGCCCGTTCGTCTTGTCGGGCCGTGAAACCCGGGTGGTGCCTGGGGGCCTGACCCGCGTCGCCCTGCGCGAGGGCTCTTTGGTGGTCAACTCCTCCCAGGGTGGCGGTACCAAGGACACCTGGGTTGTCGAGGATTAAAGGAAGCTTGCCATGTTGAGTAGAACTGCCTCGGATCTGTACTGGATGTCGCGCTACCTGGAGCGGGCGGAAAACCTCGCGCGGATGCTCGACATCAGTTATTCGCTGTCGTTGATGCCGCAGGACGGCCGCGGCGATGGCTTGCATGAACTGGCGATGCCCTTGTTGATCACCGGCACGCTGGACGACTACCTGGAGCGCCATGGCGCGTTGCACGCCGAGCGTTTGCTGCACTTCTTCGCCCTGGACGCCGCCAACCCGGCCAGCATCTATAGCTGTCTCGGGGCCGCGCGGGCCAGCGCCCATGCGGTGCGTGGGCGGATTACCGCCGACATGTGGGAAAACATCAACGCCACCTGGCTGGAAATTCGCGGGATAGCCGAACAGGGCCTTGGGCGTTATGGCATGAGCCGGTTCTGCGAGTGGATCAAGGAACGTTCCCATCTGTTCCGCGGGGCTTCCTACGGCACCATCATGCGCAATGATGCGTTTCGCTTCATTCGCCTGGGCACCTTCATCGAGCGGGCCGACAACACCTTGCGCCTGCTGGATGCGCGCTACGAAATGGCCGGCGATCAGGGCGAGGCGGTCAGCGATGGCACCGCCCACGCCTACTACCAGTGGAGTGCGTTGCTGCGGGCCTTGTCGTCATTCGAGGCCTACACCGAAATCTATCGTGATGCGCCCGGCGCCCAGCAGGTCGCCGAGTTGTTGTTGCTGCGAGCCGATGTCCCCCGTTCGTTGCGTGCCTGCACCGAGGAAATCGACCAGATCCTTGCCCAGTTACCAGGCGCCAACGGCCGTCCAGCCCAGCGCCTGGCGGCGGAAATGGACGCGCGCCTGCGCTACACCGGCATCCAGGAAATCCTCGACGAAGGCCTGCATGCCTGGTTGACCGAGTTCATCCCGCTGGTACGCCAGTTGGGCAATGCCATACACAGTTCCTACCTGGAGGCTGCATGAGACTTTCCATTAGCCACGAGACCACCTATCACTACGAGGACCAGGTGCGGGCGAGCATCCAGTATGTGCGGTTGACCCCCCACGACAGCGAGCGCCAGCACGTACTCAGCTGGCAGCTGGAGTTACCGCGGCCGGTGCGTGCGCAGCTCGACCCGTTCGGCAACATCCTGCATGTGCTGACCCTGGACGAGCCCCACGACGCCATCATCATCGGGGCGCGCGGGCAGGTGGACATCGATGAGTTGCGCGAGGCCGAACACGAGAGCCAATCGGCCCTGCCATTCCTGCGCTTCACCCGCCTGACCGAGGCCGACGAGGCCCTGCAGGCCTTTGCGACACAACAGTGTCGGCAACGCCGCGACCGCAGCGCGTTGATTGACCTGATGCATGGCCTGAACCAGTACATCACCTACACCCCAGGCGCCACCGAAGTGCAAACCAGCGCCGCGCAAGCCTTCGCCGGCCGTGCCGGGGTCTGTCAGGACCATGCCCACACCTTCATCGCCTGTGCCCGCAGCCTGGGGATCCCGGCGCGTTATGTGTCGGGCTACCTGTACAGCGAAAGCAGCGAACACCTGGCCAGCCATGCCTGGGCCGAAGCCTGGCTGGAAGACGCCTGGTACAGCTTTGACGTGACCAACCAACTGGCCCGTCCCGAGCGCCACCTGAAGCTGGCAGTGGGCCTGGACTACCTCGACGCCTGCCCGGTACGCGGCATGCGCCGCGGTGGCGGTTTTGAACAGATGCACGCCAAGGTCTTCGTCTCGCCGTTGCCGGCGCCGGTGATGTCGGTGCAACAGCAGTAGGCGGCGTGCCTGCATCGCGAGCAAGCTCGCTCCCACAGTGGCTCTTGCGGTGATCAACAGACCTTGTGGGAGACATCCGCGCGCGCTCCGCCTGCTCGCGATGGGGCCACCCGTCAGGGTTTCACCTTGCGCCCCGCCATATGCCGCAAGTACGCCACCAACTGCGCCAACTCTTCATCCTTCAACACCGCCTGGGAGAACCCCGGCATCTTAGCCTGGGGCCATTGGCGCAGGCTTTGCGGGTCGCGGATGTAGCGTTCGAGAAACTGCGCGCCAAAATATTCGGTAGGGCTGTAGGGGATGTTCAGGTCCGGTCCGAACTGCGCGTCACCCGCGCCGTTGAGGCGATGACAGGCCAGGCAGTTTTTCTGGAACAGGGCAAAGCCCAGGTTGATCGGGTCACGGGTGGGGAGGGCAGGGTCCGGCAGCAGGGCCGGGAAACGCTCGGCGACGGCGGCCAGGCGCTTGATGCTGGCGACCTGGAATGGCCATTGCTCCGGGCTGATCCCCGCGGCCTGGGGCTGAGTCCAGACCAGGTAGAACGGACCCGCGCTGGGTTTGCCAGGCGCCAGTGCCGGCCACGGATGCGCCGGGTCTTCAATGGCCAGCCAGGCCTGGGCGCCCTGTGTCGCGAGCAAGGGGGCCGCCGCCAGCTCTGCGGCGAAACCATCCAGGGCCACGGCCTGCAGGTGATGGTCGGCCTTGACGCCCGTCAGCAGCGCTGCCAGGGGCACTGCTCGGTAGTCCATGTCGCGCTTATAGGAAACGTCGTCAGCAACACGGATGGTCTGTGCCAACGGATGGTGCAGCAGCTCCTCGGTCTGCCAGGTGCGGCTGTCGGCACCCAGGTCGAGCACCAGTTGTGCGGCATGCAAGGGCGTGCCGAGGAGCAAGGCTGCAAGCAGAATCAAAGCTTTCACGTAATAGCCATCCGGTCGTGGTCATGCCGCCAAGGTTGGCACAAGCACACGAGGGCGAACAGTAAGGTGTCGCAACACTTGGCGTTGGATCAGCCAATCACCTTGGTCAGGTTCGGCAGAATCAACAGCAGGGTGGTGGCGAAGAGAATGAGCCCGGCTTGACGCACTTTCGATTGTTTGAACATGGCTGACCGCCTTTTTTGTTATTTCCTGAGCGTCGAATGCTTGCCTGCAAATCTCCATCGGCAAAGCGCTGTAGGGTCCAGCTACCGGGTGCCTCGGCAAAACCCGACGACAACCTCGTAAGCTTTACCTTAGGGGCCACGCGGGCTGTGGCTTAGATCCATTTCATATCAGCTAAGCGCAAAAGGCAGCTAAAAAGGCATGAGGCCTATTGCCATCTGCGTGGTCGGCCTTTTGCTAGACAGTTCGCTGACCTGAAACGGTTAACCCAATTGCTGGCGACCGTTCGTCTGAGCATGAGCGTCAAGGCCATTGAGCGTATCGGTCATTGAATCCCTCACCCGTCGGCCTAAGGTGGACACTCATTGATCTTTTACCTGCCCGCCAGTACGAGGATGTCATGACCCAAGCTTTGATTTTCGATGCGATACGCACGCCCCGTGGTCGTGGCAAGGCCGATGGTGCCTTGCACAGCGTCAAGCCGGTGAACCTGCTGGCGGGCCTGCTGGGGGCGCTGCAACAACGTAGCCAGCTCGATACCAGCCAGGTTGATGACATCGTGCTCGGGTGTGTGACGCCGGTCGGCGACCAGGGCGCCGACATCGCCAAGACGGCCGCCCTGGTAGCCGATTGGGATGTCAGCGTCGCTGGCGTGCAGATCAATCGCTTCTGCGCCTCGGGTCTGGAGGCGGTGAACCTGGGGGCCATGAAAGTGCGCTCCGGGTTCGAGGACTTGGTGGTGGTCGGTGGTGTCGAGTCGATGTCGCGCGTGCCGATGGGCAGCGATGGCGGCGCCTGGGCGCTGGACCCGCAAACCAACCTGCACACTCACTTCACGCCACAGGGCGTGGGCGCCGACCTGATTGCCACGCTCGAAGGCTTCAGTCGCGAGGATGTCGACACGTTCGCCTTGCAGTCACAACTCAAGGCCGCCCGGGCGCGCGCAGCGGGGGCGTTCAACAAGTCGCTGATACCGGTGCAGGACCAGAATGGCATCGTGCTGCTCGAGCAGGATGAATTCATCCGTGCCGACACCACCCTTGAAGGCCTGGGCAAACTCAAGCCGAGCTTCGAGATGATTGGGCAGATGGGCTTCGACGCGACTGCGTTGCGGGTCTACAGCCATGTCGAGCGGATCCGTCACGTGCACACCCCGGGCAACAGTTCCGGCATCGTCGACGGGGCGGCGCTGATGCTGATCGGCTCCGAAGCCAAGGGCAAGGCGCTGGGCCTGCAGCCACGGGCACGGATCGTCGCCACCGCAGTCACCAGCACCGACCCGACCATCATGCTCACCGGCCCCGCACCGGCGACCCGCAAGGCCCTGGCCAAGGCCGGGTTGCGGGTCGAAGACATCGACCTGTTCGAGGTCAACGAAGCGTTTGCCTCGGTGGTGCTCAAGTTCATCAAGGACATGGCCATCGATCCGGGGAGGGTCAACGTCAATGGCGGCTCGATTGCCATGGGGCATCCGCTGGGCGCTACCGGCTGCGCGATTCTCGGCACCTTGCTTGATGAGCTGGAAGCGCGCCAGCAGCGTTATGGCCTGGCCACGCTCTGTGTCGGTGGCGGCATGGGTATCGCCACCATCATCGAACGCCTCTGAGCCCCCTGACTTCAAGGAAACATATTGATGACTGATGCCATTCGTTACGAAAAAGGTCAGGACCAGATCGTGGTCCTGACCATCGATATGCCGGGCCAGAGCGCCAACACCATGAATGCGCTGTACCGCGAGGCCATGGCTGGCTGTGTCGCGCGGCTGCTCGCCGAGCAGGACAGCATCGCCGGGGTGATCATCACCTCGGCCAAGAAAACCTTTTTTGCCGGCGGCGACCTCAATGAATTAATCAAGGTCGGCAAACCCGAGGCCAAGGCGTTCTATGCCATGGTCCTGGAACTCAAAAGCCAGCTGCGCAGCCTGGAGACCCTGGGTAAACCAGTGGTCGCGGCGATCAATGGCGCGGCGCTGGGCGGTGGCTGGGAAATCTGCCTGGCCTGCCATTACCGGGTCGCCCTGGACCACAGTGCGGTGCAGATCGGCCTGCCGGAAGTGACCCTCGGCCTGTTGCCAGGCGGTGGCGGAGTGGTGCGCATGGTGCGCCTGCTGGGCCTGGAGAAAGCCCTGCCATACCTGCTCGAAGGTAAGAAAGTCCGCGCCCAGCAAGCATTGCAGGCCGGGCTGATCGATGAGTTGGCGCTGGATCACGCTGACATGCTGGCCAAGGCCCGCGACTGGATCCTGGCCAATCCGGCGGCGGTGCAGCGCTGGGACGTCAAGGGTTACCAGATCCCTGGTGGCACGCCGGCCCATCCCAAGGTCGCGCAGATGCTGGCCATCGCCCCGTCGATCCTGCGCAGCAAGACCCAGGGTTGCCTGCCGGCCCCGGAGAAAATCCTCTGCGCGGCCGTCGAGGGCGCCCAGGTGGATTTCGCCACGGCACAGTTGATCGAAACCCGCTACTTCACCGAGCTCACCACCGGCCAGGTGGCGAAGAACATGATTGGTACCTTCTGGTTCCAGCTCAATCAGATCAATGCCGGCGGTTCGCGGCCGGCGGGTTTTGCGCCGTACCAGACACGCAAGGTCGGGGTGCTCGGTGCGGGCATGATGGGCGCCGGCATTGCCTACGTCAGCGCGGTGGCGGGCATCGAGGTGGTGCTCAAGGACATCAACCTGGCGGCAGCCGAGAAGGGCAAGGCTCATTCGGCGGCATTGCTCGAGCAGAAAGTTGCCCGCGGCCAGTTGAGCGCCGAGCAGCGCGACGCCACGCTGGCGCGGATCACACCCACCGAGCAGGATGCCGACCTGGCCGGTTGCGACCTGGTAATCGAAGCGGTGTTCGAAGACCGCGAACTCAAGGCCCGAGTTTCGGCGGCCGCCCAGGCGGTGGTCGGTGCCGACGCGGTGATCGCCTCCAACACCTCGACCCTGCCCATCGGCGGCCTGGCCCGGGCAGTGCCGGACCAGGGCAAATTCATTGGCCTGCACTTCTTCAGCCCGGTGGAAAAAATGCCCCTAGTGGAAATCATCAAGGGTGCTCACACCAGCGATGAAACCCTGGCCAGGGGCTTCGATTTTGTCCTGCAAATCAACAAGACCCCGATTGTGGTCAACGACAGCCGGGGGTTCTTCACTTCGCGGGTATTTGGCACCTTCACCAACGAAGGCATTGCCATGCTCGGCGAGGGTATCGCCGCGCCCATGATCGAAACCGAGGCCCGCAAGGCCGGGATGCCGATTGGCCCCCTGGCGATCTCCGACGAGGTCTCCCTGAGCCTGATGAGCCACATCCGTCAGCAGACCGCCAAGGACCTGCAAGCCGAAGGCAAGCCATTGCCAGAGCATCCGGCGTTTGCCGTGATCGATCTGCTGCTCAATGAGTACAAGCGGGCGGGCAAGGCTGCTGGCGGTGGTTTCTACGACTACCCGGCCGGCGCGCCAAAACATCTGTGGGCGCAATTGAAAACCCGCTTCGAGCAGACGGATGGGCAGATTTCGCCACAGGATGTGCGCGATCGCCTGTTGTTCGTGCAGGCCATCGAGACCGTGCGCTGTGTGGAAGAGGGCGTGTTGATGTCGACGGCCGACGCCAACATCGGTTCGATCTTCGGTATCGGCTTTGCCCCGTGGACGGGCGGGGCACTGCAGTTCATCAACCAGTATGGGCTCAAGGATTTTGTCGCCCGTGCCCGCTACCTCGCCGAGCAGTACGGTGAGCGCTTTGCGCCGCCGGCGCTGTTGCTGGAAAAAGCAGCCAAGGGCGAGCTGTTCTGAGGCGGTGAGGGCGCATCTCGGGGCTTGCCTTGCCAGGGTGTTTCAAGGCAGGCTCTGGGGTGTCAATTATTCCCATCATCGTGTCAGGTATTTTTTATGTCGCTACGCATCTGCATTCTGGAAACCGACATCCTGCGTCCAGAACTGGTCGATCAATACCAGGGTTACGGGCAGATGTTCCAGCGCCTGTTTTCCCAGCAACCGATCGCCGCCGAGTTCACCGTGTACAACGTAATGCAGGGCGAGTATCCGAGCGATGACCTGACATTCGACGCCTACCTGGTTACCGGCAGCAAGGCCGATTCGTTCGGCACCGACCCCTGGATCGAAACCCTCAGGACTTATCTGCTGGCGCGCTATGAGCGCGGCGACAAGTTGCTGGGAGTGTGCTTCGGCCATCAACTGTTGGCACTGTTGCTGGGTGGCAAGAGCGAGCGCGCGAGCCAAGGCTGGGGCGTGGGTATCCACAACTACAAAATGGCGGCCAAGGCCCCCTGGATGAGCCCGGTGCGCGAGGAGCTGACGCTGCTGATCAGCCACCAGGACCAGGTCACCGCGCTGCCGGAGAACGCCACGGTGATTGCTTCCAGCGATTTCTGCCCCTTTGCGGCGTATCACATCAACGATCAGGTGTTGTGTTTCCAGGGGCATCCCGAGTTCATCCACGACTACTCGCGGGCGTTGCTGGACATTCGCCAGCAGTTTCTCGGCGAACAGATCTACCAGCAAGGCGTGGCCAGCCTCGACCAGGACCACCATGGCAGCACCGTAGCCGAGTGGATGATGCGGTTTGTCGCGCACAAGCCTGACGCCCAGGCGTCCTGAGCACGACGTTAGTGCGGGGGTGGTTTAGTCCCACCCTCAGCCTGAATCGGTACTGAACGGCTGGGGAATCGCCCCGCATAATCGGCCATCAAGGTTTACCCTGCGCAACGCGAGGCGTAAGCTGCGCGCGTTTTCAACCTTTACGGAGACCCACAGTGGGTACTTGTTCGAGCGACAGTCGTCGGCCGGTTACGCTAACCGGCACCTTCTCGGCAAGATAACGCGCAGCCCGCTTGTGCCGTTGTCTCGCCGATAAACAGCGAGCAGCGGTTTCCTCCGGTCAAGGCCAGTCCTGGCCGACGTGTGACACCCCTCTCATCGACACTGAACAGCCTGTGTTGGCCACCTTGGGTGGACCAGACCCGCTGTCGACACGCCAGTCTTTTGCCCGGCGCGTCACCCCTGTCCCGGTTGGTTTGCGGGGCAGCGCTCGGTCGTACCGGCTTGAGGGTCTTCCTGCACTTGGCAACCCAGTCAGGAAATCTACCTATGCAAGCACTCAACAACATCAATCTCGACTCACTGGTCGACACCTTGGTCAGCCTCAGCGCCGCCTTCATCCTGGGTGGACTGATCGGCTTCGAGCGCCAGTACCGCCAACGTACGGCGGGCCTGCGCACCAACGTACTGGTGGCCGTTGGCGCGGCGATATTTGTCGACATGGCCAACCGCCTGGCCGGCGCCGAGGGGGCCGTGCGGGTGGTGGCCTATGTGGTCTCCGGGATCGGCTTTCTCGGCGCCGGGGTGATCATGCGCGAGGAGGGCAATGTCCGCGGCTTGAACACCGCCGCTACCCTCTGGGCCTCGGCGGCAGTCGGCGCCTGTGCCGGCGCTGACCTGGTGCTCGAGGCGCTGCTGGGCACCTTGTTCGTGTTGGCGGCGAACACGTTGCTTCGGCCGATCGTCAATAACATCAACCGCCAGCCGCTGGATGTGGTCTCGGCCGAAGTGACCAATATCGTCTATGTCATCGCCCAACGCTCTCGGCAAAAAGCCGTGTTGGCCCTGCTCGAAGCTGAGCTGGAACGCAGCAACTACCCGGCCAGCGACGTCGACGTGCACGCCTTTGGCAGCGATGAAGTGGAGATCGAAGCGACCCTGGCCACCACCTCGGTGGACGGCGACGAACTGGACGCCCTGGTGGCGCGCTTGAGCCTGTCGCCGCTGGTGCAACAAGCCTTCTGGAGCCCGAGCACCACCGAATGATGGCGCCACCGCGTGCACTGGACGGGGAATGTTGCGGCCAGACGGGATATCATGGCGTTTTGCTTGGTCTGCAGGGGTCCCCATGTACAAGGCACTGATCGTGGACGATCACCCGTTCATTCGGTCTTCAGTGAGGGTGCTGCTGGAGCAGGAACAATTTGCCGTGGTGGCCGAGGCGGGCAACGGTGCCGATGCCGTGCAACTGGCGCGCGAGCACGTACCCGACCTGGTGTTGCTGGACATCGCCATGCCCAAGCTGGACGGCCTGGAGGTCATCAGCCGGATCAGCGCCCTGCGCCTGCCGATCAGAATCCTGGTGCTGACCTCCCAGGCCCCGCAGTTCTATGCCATGCGTTGCATGAAGGCCGGCGCTGCCGGCTACCTGTGCAAGACCGATGACGTCGGCGAACTGCGCAAGGCCATCGCCGCGGTGATGCACGGCTACACGTTTTTCCCCAACCTGGCCGACAGCTCGGTACGCCGCAGCGACGGCCAGACCAGCGAACTGGAGCTGATCCAGAGCCTGACCGACCGGGAACTGAGCATCCTCCAGCAACTGTCCAACGGCTTGAGCAACAAGCAGATCGCCGAGGCAATGCTGCTGAGCAGCAAGACTGTGAGCACCTACAAGACCCGCCTGATCGAGAAGCTCAACGTCAAGTCGGTGGTGTACCTGGCGGACTTCGCCAAACGTAACAACCTGCTGTAGATGAGGTCCATGGGAAGGTACCTGGGCGCGCTCGGCGTCGTGCTCCTGTCGCTCGCGAGCAGTCTGCTGGCGGCCGAGCCCTTGACCTACAAACTGCTGGGGCGCTCCACGGTCGAGGGTTATCAGGTCGAACTCGACGACAGCGACCGGCAGTGGTTGCACAAGCAGGGCACGCTGGTGCTCGGGGCATCGGAGCCTGAGTACCCACCGTTCGGAATCACCAGCAATGGCCGCGATTATGAAGGCATCACCGCCGACTATGCGTACCTGCTCGGGCAATTGCTGGGAGTCGAGGTCAAGGTCCGCAGCTACGGCTCGCGGGGCGAAGTGATCGCGGCACTCAAGGCGCGCCAGATCGATTTTCTTGGCACCTCCAACGGCTTCGAGGTCGCCGACCCGCAGGTGGTGCTGTCCAACGCCTATGCCGATGACCAGCCGACCCTGGTCAGCCGGATCGATGCTCCCCGGGAAGTCACCCCGGACCTGGCGGGCAAGCGCCTGGCCATGGTCTATTACTACCTGCCTCCCGACCAGGTGCAGGCCTTCTACCCCAAGGCGCAGTTGCAACTGTACCCCTCGACCCTGAGTGCGATAGGTGCGGTCGCGTTTGGCCAGGCGGATGTCTACATCGGCGACGCCATCGGCGCCAACTACCTGATTCTGAAAAACTACCTGAACAACGTGCAGTTGGTCGATTTCTCGCGCATGGAGGTCAACGATTTTTCCTTCGCCCTGGCCCGGAACAACCCGCGCTTGCTACGCCTGATCAATGCCGCATTGGCCGCTATACCCGCGGAAGAACGGCAGACCATCCTGCGGCGTTGGAATGCCGGCAGCGCCAGTCTCTCGGGGAAAAATCGCGTGCAATTCACGGCCAGCGAACAGCGCTGGATGGACGCTCATCCCCGGGTGCGGGTGGCCGTCGACAGCAGCTTTGTACCGCTGTCGTTCTACAGCAGCGAGGGTGAGTTTCGTGGGGTAACGGCTGATCTGCTGGCCAAGATCAGCCTGCGCAGCGGCTTGAAATTCGACATTCAACGAGGCTTTGCCGTGCCTGAGCTGGTCCAGCGGATCGAGTCGGGCCAGGCCGATCTGCTGGTGTCCCTGACCGCGAGTGCCGAGCGAGAAGGCAAGCTGCGCTTCACCCGTCCTTATCTCAATACCCCCTACGTGCTGGTCAGCCGCGCGACCGACAACGCGGCGGCGACCCTGGATGAACTGGACGGTCGGCGCTTGGTCCTGACCCAGGGCAGCGCCGTCAAGGACATGATCGCCGCGCGTTATCCGGGCATTCAGCTGCTCGAGGCAGACAACGCCCTGAAGGCCATGGCGATGGTGGCCAGCGGCGAAGTGGATGCTGCGGTCAGTGCGTTGATTACCGCGCGCTACATGATTTCCTGGCAGTACCGCGACCAATTGCAGATCACCAGTACCGTCGGCACGTCTGCGGCTTATATGGCCTTTGCCACGGGGCGCGAGGCGCGGGAGCTGCATTCGATCCTGGACAAGACCATGTTCAGCATCCCCCCGGAAGAAATGGACGAACTGACCAATCGCTGGCGCAGCGAGGTGGTGGTCGATGACAGTTACTGGCTGCGCTACCGTTCGACGATCATCCAGGGTTTTGCCATTGCCGGCCTGCTGTTGGTGGTGGCGCTGGTATGGATCGGCTACCTGCGCCGCCTGATTCACAAACGCGAGCAGGCCGAACAGGCGCTCGGCGATCAACTGGAGTTTATGCGCGTGTTGATCGACGGTACGCCGCACCCGATCTATGTGCGCGATCGCCAGGGCTGCCTGATGGTCTGTAACAACGCCTATTTGCAGGTATTCGGGGTTGAGCGCGAGTCGGTCATCGGCAAGACCGTGATCACCGGCAAGCTCAAGAGCGTGGTCGAAGCCAGGGTTTTCCACGAAGAGTATCTGCAGGTGATGGCGCAGGGGTTGCCGCGAGTGCTCGATCGGCAGTTGACCCTGTCGGCCACGGATGTGCGCACCATCTATCACTGGATGCTGCCCTACCGGGGCAGCGCCGGTCAGGTCAAAGGCATTATCGGTGGCTGGATCGACGTCAGCGAGCGCCAGCAGTTGCTGGAACAGTTGCGCGAAGCCAAGGACGAGGCCGACGCGGCCAATCGGGCCAAGACCACCTTCCTCGCGACCATGAGCCACGAGATCCGCACCCCGATGAACGCGGTGATCGGCATGCTCGAGCTGGCGATGAAAAAGGCCGAGCAAGGGATCATGGACCGCTTTGCCGTCGAGGTGGCCTCAGGCGCGGCGCGAGGCCTGCTGGAGTTGATCGGCGACATCCTCGACATCTCGCGTATCGAGTCCGGGCACCTGTCGCTGGCGCCCGAGCGCGCCAATCTGCGCGCCCTGGTGGAGTCGGGTGCACGGATTTTCGAAGGGCTGGCCCGTCAGAAGCAGTTGCACCTGCACCTGGAGGTGGATGCCGCCGCCAACCAGGATGTGCTGGTCGACCCGCTGCGCTTCAAGCAAATCATTTCCAACCTGCTGAGCAATGCCATCAAGTTCACTGAAAAGGGCCAGGTGCGCCTGCGGGTGCAGGTCACGCCGGGCGATGACGGCCAGGGGCTGACGGTGCTCGTACGGGTGGAAGATTCCGGCAGCGGGATTTGCCTGGCAGACCAGCAACGCCTGTTCAGTCCCTTCAGCCAGGCCAGCAACAACCTGCAGTCGGCGCGCAGCGGCTCCGGCCTGGGCTTGATGATCAGTCGCACGCTGTGCGAGATGATGGGCGGCACGCTGCAACTGTCCAGTGTGCTGGGCCAAGGCACACAGATTGAGGTGGGCCTGCACTTGCCAGTTCTCGAGCCCCTGGCTACCGCCCTTGAGGACAAGGAAGCGCCCGCAGCGCAGGGCCAGGAGCTGAATATCCTGGTGATTGATGACTACCCGGCCAATCGCCTGTTGTTGTCCCAGCAACTGACTTACCTGGGGCATCGGGTCAAGGAAGCGCAGGACGGCGCCCACGGCTTGTGTGTCTGGCGCAGTCAGCATTTCGATGTGGTCATCACCGACTGCAACATGCCACTGATGAACGGCTATGAACTGACCCAGGCGATTCGTGCCGAAGAGCGCGCCAGGGGCATTGAGCCCGGTCTGATCCTGGGCTTCACGGCCAACGCGCAGCCGGAGGAAAAAGTCCGTTGCCGCGAGGCCGGGATGGATGGCTGCCTGTTCAAGCCCATCAGCCTGCGGGACTTGAGTGCGTGCCTGGCGTCCGTGGCCCCGGATACCTTGCCGGTCCCGACCCTCGAGGAGCGTCGCGAGCCCACCGATGCCATCGACCTGGACAACCTCGAACAGCTGACCCGGGGTGACCGCACGGTTATCCGCAACCTGCTCGGGGACCTGGCCAGCAGCAACGAAGAGGACATGTCGCGGCTACTGAAGTTGTTCAGCCGTCATGATGTCAACGGTTTGGCAGACCTGGCGCACCGGGTAAAGGGCGGGGCGCGGATCATCAAGGCGCAAGGGCTGATTCACTGTTGTGAACGTCTGGAGGCGGCCTGCGAGGGGTTCGATGAGGCGCAACTGACGGCTGCAGTAGATGCATTGCAGCAGGCCATGGAGCGCCTGGGGGAAACCCTGGAGCAACAGGTGGGCTGAGCGGCAAGGGGGGCAGCGCGATTGCGAGGGCAAATGGGTAACTCTGGGAAATTTCCTACAAGTTTTAGGACGTTTCCTAATTAAGTTCAGGAAGCGGGCGGTGATAATCAGGAATCTTTTTTACGCAACGGGCCGCCCAAATGATACTGCCGATCAGGGTTCTGGTACTTGAGGATCACCCTTTTGTCCGCGCTGTAGCGGTCAAGATGCTCACGCAATTGGGCTGCGAGGCGGTATTCCAGGCCAGTGATGGCGAGCAGGCGCTGGCGGTCCTGGATGAAGTAGGTGCCGTGGACATTGCCCTGTGTGACCTGTGCATGGAGGGTATGGATGGCCTGGAGTTCTTCCGCCAAGTCGGGCAATCCGGGTTAGTCGGCTCGATCATCATCAGTAGTTCACTGTCGGCGGACCTGCGCCGCGCGGTGCGGCAGATCGTGGCGTTGTCGGGGCTCAGGCTGCTGGGGGATGTCGGTAAACCCTTGCATCCGCAGGCGCTGGGCCAGTTGCTGGAAAAACACCTGATCAGTCCCCGCGAAGAGCGAGTGCCGCAGCCAGCACCGCCGCCAGTCTGTGCCAACGAAGTGCGCCACGCCCTGCACGATGGTCAGTTCCAACCCTACTACCAGCCTAAAGTCGACCTGTTGAGCGGCGCGGTCTGTGGCGTGGAAGTGCTGGTGCGCTGGAATCACCCGTTTCGTGGGGTGCTGTCGCCCGTAGCGTTCCTGCCGGAGCTTGAGCGTGCCGGCTTGCTGGATTCGCTGTTGTTCACCCAGATCGACCAGGCCCTGACCCTGCAACGCCAGGCGCGTGAGCAGGGCTTTGCGGTCAACGTTGCGTTCAACCTGCACGCCCAGCAATTGGCCAATCCACAACTGGTCCCCACCATCCGCGGCATTCTTGCGCTGCAGGGCACGCCAGGCTCGAGCCTGACCTTCGAACTGACCGAAAGCGGCCTGCTGGAAGCCCCGGCTACCAGCCTTGAGAGTCTGGTGCGCTTGCGCATGATGGGCTGCCAGCTGTCGATCGATGACTTCGGTGCCGGCTTTTCCTCGTTGCAGCGCCTGTGCCAACTGCCGTTCAACGAGATCAAGCTGGACGCCGAGTTCGTCCGCACCTTTGAGGATCAGCCGCGTTGCCGGGCAGTGATCAGCAGCACCCTGGCCCTGGGGGAGGCCTTGGGCATGTCGGTGGTGATCGAAGGGGTCGAGACCGAGCAGCAGCGCCAGCAGTTGCTTGATTTGGGCTGTACCCAGGCCCAGGGCTATCTGTTTGCCCGCCCCATGAGCGGCCCCGATCTGTTGCGCTGGCTGCAGGCGTCTGCGCTCGGGCAACAAAAAACCTGATCGAGAATGGAACTGTTTCTTTAGGAATAGTCCTACAGAAACGTCGCGATGTTGCGCTTAGTCTTGCAGCCTCTTGAAAGGGCTGGTTAAAGACCGGTCGCATTGTCTTTGCAGAGTTAGTCACCATGCCAAATAAAGCCTTACGCATCCTGATCGCCGATGAGCAGCATTTTCATCGCATGAAAATCGAACGTGGCCTGAACCAGCTCGGTTACTACCGGATTGCTCCCGTGCACTCGCTCGAAGAACTGCTGATTGTGGTGGAGTACGGCTGCGAGCCCTTTGACCTGGTCATCCTCAATGCCAACCTGACCACCAGCGGCGGGCTGGACCCGCTGGGTTTGTGCCAGGACAACCTGCAGATCCGCCATGCCTTGATCTACGATGCCGAGCAGGCCGGGCTGCCCGCCCTGTATGCCGTTGCACAGCGCAAGGTGCGGCTCCACCAGGCCCGTCTACCCGACCAGGAAACCCTGGAGAGCCTGATGCGGCGGGTCGATACACCTATTCCACTGTCCGAGCGTGGACATGGCTGGCCGCGTGACAGTTTGCGCGCCTGAATAGCCTTGAACTGGACTACCGTTCGTCGGAACTGTCAGATCTGACAGGTAGTCCGGGCGTCATCCCCCGTGCAATAGTCTTGGCGCAGCCGTAGCGCCTGCGTTGGCGCACGCCGTGTACATCAGGAACTATCCATGAGCTCACTGTTGATCATCGATGATCATCCGGTAATTCGTGCCGCTCTGAAAATGATGCTTGGAGCCCTCAAGGACGCCCGCGACCGGACAGTCTTCACGACTATCCTGGAGGCTTCCAGCGGGATTGAGGCCCTGCAGATGATTCATCAACATGCGCCCTCGCTGCTGGTGCTCGACCTCAATATGCCAGGGCTCAGCGGGCTGGACTTTCTCAGTCGCCTGCAGCGTGAACAGATCCCTACGCGGGCGGTGGTGTTCACCGCCAACGAACCGCGGTTTTACATGGAGCGCTGCACCCGGGTCGGTGCCATGGGCTTCGTCGAAAAAACCAACGACCTGCAGGAGCTGCGCAAAGCTGTTCAAGCGCTGCTCAGTGGCTACACCTATTTCCCTCAGCTGGATACCAGCACGGTCAATCTCAGCAGCGTGCAACTCGACGAGCAGAAGATGATCGACACGCTCTCGGACCGCGAGCTGAGCATTTTCCAGGCGCTCGCCCGTGGTGTTAGCAACAAGGAAATCGCCGAGCGCCTGCACCTGAGCCACAAGACAGTCAGCACCTACAAGACCCGCCTGATCGATAAACTCAACGTGAAATCCCTGGTCCACTTGAGGGATTTTGCCCAGCGCAATCATCTGATCTGAAGGGCTATCGACATGCGCGCCTGGCTGCTGCTGTTGACGTTGCTCAACCTGTGGTGGTCGGCGAACAGCCCTGCCGCCGGACCGCAACCCTTGCAGTTGTTGGGGCGCTCGAGTGTCGAAGGTTATCGGGTCGAGCTCGCGGCAACCGACTGGCGCTGGCTGAGGACCCAGGGCCGTTTGCGGTTGGGCGCTTCGGCGCCGGATTACCCACCTTTCGAAAACACGATCAATGGCGATAATTTCGAGGGTATCACCGCCGATTTTGCCGGGTTGATCGGCCAGTTGCTGCATATCCGGGTGGAAGTCCAACGCTACGATTCGCGTCAGGCGGTGATTGCCGCGCTCAAACGGGGCGAGGTCGATCTGCTGGGGGCGGCCAATGGTTTTGAAGCGGCCGACCCGCAGTTGGTGATGTCCCGCGCCTATGCCGAGGATGCGCCCATCCTGGTGACCCGCCGGGGCGACAATGCGCGCCTGGCCCCCGATCTGGCAAACCTGCGGGTGGCGATGCTCGACCATTACCTGCCGCCGCAGACTATCCGGGCCGCTTATCCCAAGGCGCACCTGGAGTTGTATCAGTCGACCTTGAACGCAGTCGGCGCGGTGGCGTTTGGCGGAGCGGATGTGTACCTGGGAGACTCCATCAGCGCCAGTTACCTGATCAACAACCACTACCTGAGCAACGTGCAACTGGCTCAATTCGCGCGGCTGGAAGTCAACCCGTTCGGCTTTGCCCTGAGTGTCGACAACCCGCGGTTGCGGCGCATCATCGACGCCGCGCTGGCGGCGATTCCCGAGCAGGAGCGCACCAGCATCCTGCGCCGCTGGAGCGCCGGCAGCAGTTTTGGCGACAACCAACAGGTGCAGTTGAGCGCGAGCGAGCAGCGTTGGCTGGAGCAACACCCCCAGGTCAAGGTTGGCTTCCTGCGCAACTTCGCACCGCTGTCGTATGAAGACGAAAATGCACAATTTGCGGGGCTCGGCGCCCAGGTCCTGGACCGTATCAGCCTGCGCACCGGGCTGAAATTCCAGGCGCTGGCGGGTGACTCCCTCGGTGGCCAGATCGCCCGGCTCCAGGCCGGCGAACTGGACGTACTGGCCGGAATCACCCCGACCCTCGAACGCCAGGCCTTGCTGCGGTTCACTCGACCCTATCTGATCAACCCTTATGTATTGGTCTGCGCGATCGGCAACCAGCCCCCGGTCACGCTCAAGGATCTGGCGGGCAAGCGGGTGGCGGTGGTCAGCCGCAACCCGCAACGCAAGCTGATCCGCAGCCAGGCCGCCAACGTGCGCTTCATCGAGGTCGACAGTCCCGCCCAGGCGATGGCGCTGGTGGCCAGCGGCGGGGCGGAGGCGGCGTTGAATACCTTGATCAGCGCGCGCTACATCATTGCCCGGCAATACCGTGACCAGCTCCAGGTGGCCAGTACCGTGGGCGCCGAACCGGTGCACATCAGCTTTGCTACGCAGCGTGGGGCGGTTGAGCTGCAGTCGATCCTGAACAAGGCGTTGCTCAGTATTGCGCCGGAGGAAATGGACGAGTTGGCCAACCGCTGGCGCACTGGACAACCGGTCAACGACAGCCATTGGGCGCGCTATCGCACGACGATCATCCAAGGCTTTGTGGCCGCCAGCCTGTTGTTGCTGCTGGCGCTGGGCTGGATCACTTATCAGCGGCAGTTGATCCGCAAGCGGCAACTGTTGCTGGATCAAGTGCAGCAGGCCCGGGCCGACGCCGACGACGCCAACCGCGCCAAGAGCACCTTCCTGGCAACTATGAGCCATGAAATCCGCACGCCGATGAACGCGCTGATCGGCATGTTGGAGCTGGCGAGCAAAAGTGCCGAACAGGGGGTGACCGACCGCGTCGCGATCGAGGTCGCATCGAATGCCGCGCAGCACCTGCTGGAGCTGATTGGCGACATTCTCGACATCTCGCGGATCGAGTCCGGGCATTTGACCCTGGTGCCGGAGCGGACCAACCTGCGGCTGCTGGTGACATCGTTGAGTGCAGTTTTCGAAGGCCTGGCGCGGCAGAAAAACCTGGAGTGGCAGGTGGAACTGGACGTGCACTGCCAGCGTGATGTGTTGATCGACCCGATGCGTTTCAAACAGGTTCTGTCCAACCTGTTGAGCAACGCTATCAAGTTTACCCACGCCGGCTACATTCGCCTGAGGTTGCGGGTGGTACCAGGCAACATTGCCGGGCATGTGGCGGTCAAGGTGCTGATCGAGGACAGCGGAATCGGCATCAGCGCCACTGACCAACAACGCCTGTTCAGCCCCTTTGTGCAGGCAGCCCAGGGCTCGCAGCACGGGCGCAGTGGCTCGGGCCTGGGCCTGGTGATCAGCCGCTCCTTGTGCGAAATGATGGCGGGGCAACTGCACCTGAGCAGTGTGCTGGGCAGTGGTACCCGGGTCGAAGTCACCCTCGACCTACCCACGCTGCCATCCTTGAGCGAGTTGCCGCCCGGCAGCGACGTGACGACAGCGGAACCAGGGCGTTCGTTGAATGTGCTGGTGGTGGATGACTACCCGGCCAATCGCCAGTTGCTCGCCCAACAACTGCGCCATCTGGGGCATCAGGTGCAGGTCGCCAACGATGGCGCGCAAGGGCTGCAAGCCTGGCATGACCAGGCGTTCGACGTGGTCATCAGCGACTGCCACATGCCCGCGCTCAACGGTTATGAATTGGCGGCCGCGATCCGCGACGAAGAGCGCCGCCTGGGCTTGCCTTGCTGCCTGATCCTGGGCTTTACCGCCAACGCGCAGCCCGAGGAAAAGATCCGTTGCCTTGAGGCCGGGATGGATGATTGCCTGTTCAAGCCCATTGGCCTGCGCGACCTCGGTGCCGCCCTTGCGCGGGGCACACTCAACACCGACGGGCCGTTGTCGCCTGTGTCAGTGGGCGATGCCGCGGCTGGTATCGACCTTAGTGGGCTGCGGCAGATGAGCGGGGATGATCCAGCGATGATCGACGCTCTGCTGGTGCAATTGGCGGCCAGCAATGCCGAGGACATGGCGCGCCTGCAGGAACTGCATGCACGAGGCGATGTGCCAGGCTTGCTGGAGCTGGCTCACCGCATCAAGGGCGGGGCAAACATGGTCAGGGCTTGGCAACTGATTCACGGTTGCGAGTTGCTCGAGTCCGCCTGCCAGGAATCCGCCGGCAGTGCGGCCCTGGAGCAGGCGGTGCAAGATCTAGGGTCCGCTATGCGGCGTCTGGACCAGTCCCTCAAAGGCTGAGCCGCGCGAGTTAATCCCAGTCCGGAGCAATGCCTTTGGGCCAGCCTTGCTCCTACGCGATGTCGCTGTGGCTGAATTCTTCTCCCAGGAAGTCGATCAGGGCGCGCACCGACGGCAACAAACCGCGACGCGACGGGAAGATCGCATGGACAATCCCGCACTTGGGCGCCCAGCCCGGCACCAGTTCGATCAGGCGCCCGGCGGCCAGGTCGTCGCGCACCACCACGGCCGGCAGATGGGCAATTCCCAGGCCTTGCAGGACGGCCGTGCGCAGGGCGATCAAGTCGTCGGTTACCAGGCGCGGATGATGGCGGATCAGCGCAGTGGCGCCTTCCGGGCCGAACAGCTCCCACTGGTATTCCCGTTGCGCCGCGCCCCAGTGCAGGCTGGGCAGTCCGCTCAGGTCGGCGGGCAGGGCGGGCGCCGACAAGCGCTGGGCAAACGCCGGGCTGCCCACCAGCACCTGGGTGCTGTTGCCTAGCACTTTCATCACCAGGTCGGTGTTTTCCAAGGGCGGAAAACGCACGCGCAGGGCGATATCAAACCCCTCGTGGATCAAGTCGACGCGGCGGTTGGTGCTCTCGATGAACAACTCCACCAACGGGTACTTGAGCATGTAGCGCGTCAGCATTGGCCCGACCCAGGAGTTGAGCAGCGCGGTCGGGCAACTGATGCGCACCAGGCCCTGGGGTTCGGAGCGATTGCGCTCGATCAGTTCGGCGGCGCTTTCCGCTTCCACGCGCATCGCCAGGCAGCGCTGGTAATAGGCCTGGCCGATTTCGGTGAGCGAGCAATGCCGGCTGGAGCGGTGGATCAGGCGCACGCCCAGGCGCTCTTCGAGCTGGGCGATACGCCGGCTGAGCTTGGATTTCGGCATGTCCAAGGCACGCCCGGCCGCGGCAAATCCGCCGTGTTCAACCACCTCGGTGAAGTAATACAGGGTGTTCAGGTCTTCCACTATCGTTCCTCAAATAGAACGCTAAGAGCGATTTTTGCAGTCTATCCCATCAAAGGTGGTGGATTTAAGCTTTGTCCATGTTCTGACTCACCCCATTCGGAGGCACCATGAAAAACATCATCGGTATCTACACCAGCCCAAAAACGCACTGGGTGGGCGATGGTTTCCCGGTTCGCACACTGTTTTCCTACGACAACCTGGGCAAGCACATCAGCCCATTCCTGCTGCTCGATCATGCCGGTCCTGCGCAATTTACCCCCACCAATGCCCGGCGCGGCGTTGGCCAGCACCCGCACCGCGGTTTCGAAACCGTGACCATCGTCTACGACGGCGAAGTGGAGCACCGCGACTCCACCGGCAGCGGCGGCAAGATCGGACCTGGCGACGTGCAATGGATGACCGCGGCCTCCGGGATCCTGCACGAGGAGTACCACTCCGAGGCGTTCGCCAAGAAGGGCGGCACCCTGGAGATGGTCCAGCTGTGGGTCAACTTGCCCGCCAAGGACAAAATGGCCGAGGCCGGCTACCAGACGATCCTCGATGCAGACATCCCGAGCATCGCCCTGAAGAACAAGGCCGGCAGCCTGCGTCTGATTGCCGGTGAGTTCGACGGTCACAAGGGGCCGGCGCGCACGTTCACCCCGATCGACGTCTGGGACATCCGCCTGAATGCCGGCAAGGTGCTCAACCTGGACCTGCACGAAGGTCGCAACACCGCCCTGGTGGTGCTGCGCGGCACGGTTCAGGTCAACGGCCAGGAGCTGGTGCGTCAAGGGCAGTTGGCGCTGTTCGAACGCAATGGCGACCAACTTAGCCTGGAAGCCAACGGCGATGCCGTGGTGCTGCTGCTCAGCGGTGAGCCGATCGACGAGCCGATCGTCGGTCACGGCCCGTTCGTGATGAACACCGAACAAGAGATTCACCAGGCGTTCGCCGACTTCCAGTCCGGACGCTTCGGCCAGATGCAGGGTTGACCCCTGCCGCGCCAGCCACTGCAACCGGCCACTGATCCGACAATTGACCGTTTGGCCCAGGTTGCAGTGGTGCTGCTTCACATCATGACTACGCTCCTTGGGCTGTAAGGGCTCACAGGTAGCGAACGAACAGCCGGTGCTGGACTTCCAGCACGGGCCGGGTACCCAACGCCGACGCTCACTCGGCATCGATAACACGCGAGGACTACTGCAATGACTACTTCTTACAAGCGTCTGGACAAGGATAACGCCGCCGTTCTGTTGGTGGATCACCAGGCAGGCCTGCTGTCGCTGGTACGCGACATCGACCCCGATCGTTTCAAGAACAACGTGCTGGCCCTGGCCGACTTGGCCAAGTACTTCAAGCTGCCGACCATCCTGACCACCAGCTTTGAAACCGGCCCCAACGGTCCGCTGGTGCCCGAGCTCAAGGCACTGTTCCCGGATGCGCCGTACATTGCCCGTCCTGGCCAGATCAACGCCTGGGACAACGAAGACTTCGTCAAGGCAATCAAGGCCACTGGCAAGAAGCAACTGATCATCGCCGGTGTGGTGACTGAAGTCTGTGTGGCGTTCCCGGCTCTCTCGGCCCTGGCCGAAGGTTTTGAGGTGTTCGTGGTGACGGATGCGTCCGGTACCTTCAACGAATTGACCCGGCAATCGGCCTGGGATCGCATGTCGTCCTCAGGCGCCCAACTGATGACCTGGTTCGGCCTGGCCTGCGAGCTGCATCGCGACTGGCGCAACGATGTGGAAGGGCTGGGCACCTTGTTCTCCAACCACATCCCGGACTACCGCAACCTGATGACCAGCTACAACACCCTGACCAACAGCAAGTAACCTTGCCCGGGTGGCGTACCCCGATTCCGTACGCCATCCCTCACCCCCTGTAGGAGCAAGCTTGCTCCTACAGGTTTTTCTGCGGTCCCTTCTTTGCCTGCCCTCAATTGCTCCTACACTGTGCCCAATCCGTGCAGTCGTCACGGCATTGGCTTGGCTGGAGTGGTTCGATGCTGTCCTTTTTTACTGATCATCCGCTGATCTGCGCCTTGGCCCTGATTCTTCTCGACATGCTGTTGTGGCGGTTGCTCAGCGCCAGTAGCAGCTATTGGAAGCTGTTGGTGCGGGTGCTGATTTTTTCGCTGTTCAGCATGGTGCTGTTCAACGAAGGCCTGAACCCGCTGCAGACCGCGCCCTGGCCGGACAATGTGCCGTTGCACCTGGCGGCGACCGGCCTGCAGATCGGCTGGTGGCTGTTCGCTGCGAGAACCCTGACGGTGCTGATCGGCGCGCTGATGATGCAGCGCGTCGGGCATACCGGGCGATTGTTGCAGGACCTGCTCGGCGCGGTGATTTTCCTGATTGCGGTGATTGCCGCGCTGGCCTATGTCCTCGACCTGCCGGTCAAGGGGGTATTGGCCACCTCCGGGGCGGTGGCGATCATTGTCGGCCTGGCGCTGCAAAGTACCCTCAGTGATGTGTTCTCGGGGATCGTGCTCAACACCACCAAACCCTATCAACTCGATGACTGGATCTCCATCGACGGCATGGAAGGCCGGGTCATCGACATCGACTGGCGTGCCACGCGCCTGCAGACCTCCCAGGGCAGCATGGCGGTGATTCCCAACTCACTGGCGGCCAAGGCCAAGATCATCAACTTCAGCCGCCCGAGCGACATTTTCGGCATTGCGGTCAGCGTGCAGGTCAGCCCCCATGCCCGCCCGCAAACGGTGATCGAAGCATTGGAGCGGGCGATGCAGGGTTGCCGGCAATTGCTCGCGAAACCCGCCCCCAGCGTGGCATTGAAAAGTGCCAGCAGCAGCGGCGTGGAGTACGAGATCAGCGCTTTTGTCAGCTCCATGCTGCACAAGCGTGAAGCGCGCAATGCGCTGTTCGACCTAGCCTTCCGGCACTTGCAGGCCTCGGGTGTGAGCCTTTTGTCCAGCGCGGAAAACCAAGCACCAGAAGGCTACTCGCGGCCGCGGGCACTGCTGGAAAGCTCGAGCATATTCTCCACCCTGCGCCCGGACGAAAAAGACACCTTCAGCCAGAACATGCAGCTCGTAACCTTGCGTGCCGGCGAGATGATCCTGCCCGCGGGCGAGGTCAGCGATCATTTGTTCATCATCGAATCGGGCGTGGTCTCGGTGAGCCTCACTCGCGACGGCAGCCCGTTCGAAGCCGGGCGCATGGGGCCGGGGGAGGTGATCGGCGAAGCCGGCATCCTTTCCGATGCCTCGCTGCCGGCGGACTTTTCGGCCAAGACCTTCTGCACCCTGTACCGCATCGAGAAGGCCTACCTCAAACCCTGCCTCGACGCCCGCCATGACATCAGCGAAGCAATCCAAGCTTTGCTCGACTACCGCTTGCACAGCGCCCAGACCCTGAGCCAGGAAGTGCCCAATGTCGCGGTGAAAAAGGGCTTCTTACAGTGGCTGCGTCGCCGCGCATAGCCGGATGCGGCCCAAACGATACCCCCGTCCTGCTGACGGCCTTGTATTGATCGTTTTCACGTACTTGAAATAGTCCGAATAGCGTGCATGTTTATGAGGATTTCTACTATAGAACTGTCAGTTCTGTCAGTAGTAGGCTTTATCGACTTCACGTAACTTCTACTCTTGCTGTCTTTCTGAGCAGGAGACGTGGAAATGGCTGATGAAGAAGTCCAAAGATCGACGCGTCGCTTCTACAGCCTGGAGCGCCCTGAGTGGATGTTCAGGGCAGGTCTCGATAAAGGTATTCATCATGATCGAATAGACCTGGGGACAATACTTTTAGCAGGAACAAAGATACGGATTAGGCAAATTACCCCGACCTCGAATGTGGGGGTGACACTGAGCTTATTGAATAATGATCAAAAAACCGAAACCCACACCGAAATAAAAACGCAATGGCGCGAATTGATTGCGGGCGTTGCTTCGGTGCCTTTTGTTTCTACGCGCTACACGGCTCAGGCGGGAGAGTTACTTGAGATTGAAGTCGAGATTCTGGGGGGGGCGAAGTCCCTGCCGATTTATCGGCAAGGGCTAAACATTGATTTGTTTTTTTCTGATTGGGATTCTTGGAGTGCCGAGTACGCATTGTTCAGTTCTACCTATGCTAATGTCCTGATTCCGGCAAAGGATAAAGGCGTTGTCAAAGCATTGCATCAGGCAAGCGGGCTGCAAAATCTGACGAGCTACTATAATCGCGTTTTTGAGTACTTTAATTACCTTGCCGGGCTTTCATTTGAGCCGGCAGTGCCCACGGATAAGAATATTCCCAATCGTTATTTCATGAAGGCTGACAAGTCTGGTGGTGGTGCTGCCTACTATGGCGGAGGGTGGACCGCTGAAACTTCGGACTCGGTTGCTGCCTTCTGGCTGGATATACGGGCTGAAAATTGGGGGAGCCTGCATGAGATAAGTCATGGCTATCAAGGGGGGTTCTTCAGCGATGATGTTATTCAGGTGAGTGAGATTTGGAATAATATATTCTGTCAGTTGTATCAGGAGAAGTGGTTGGGGCAGGATGTTTACAAGGTAGGGTGGTTGTATGGTGCAGGTGAGAACGTACTTTATGCGGATGCTCGACGGGTATTTGATTTGGGGCTGAGTAGCGCAGGTGCTGCCGGCCACCTCATAATGTTCTTTTATATGCTCATATTGTGGAAGACTGGAGAGCGTGGCCTTGTCGAGTTCTATCAACGTTATCGCCGGATAAGCAACAGTGTCGGGTTTAAGGTCGCCGATTATCCAGCAATGGATTTGTTGAGCCATGTCTCTATTGATGTTGCAAATGTTGATGTGTCTGCATTCATGGATTATGTGAAGGTAGCGCTTACCGGACGTCAGGCGATGGCGAATGCCTATAGCAATGCCCTGCTGGTTTATCCGTTGTATCGACTAGTTCGACAGAGCGAACTCGCCCAGGCCCAGGCGTTGTTGGGGGTGAGAAGTCCATTGCATCTGGTCAGTGCTGATCAACTTGCGGTGACGGGGTTGACGGGCGGCATTACCTTCTCATTCGATGAAGACACCTACCCCATGATCGCCGGTAAGGTCCTGCTGATAAAAGATGCTATTGGCCAAGCCAGGATTATAAGGATTACCAGTAAATTGGTTCAGGCTGGGAGGTTACCCATTGGCGCCTACAGGTTGCAATTGCCCTGCGCAATGGACGGTGAATATCAGGGTGTCAATTGCTATGTGGCGAATCATAGTGATGAGACTCGCTTGAATTGTACTTATGTCAGGAAGTACGCAAGCGAACTCGCGGATCAACGGATATATTTAGGGGGGCTGTCCGGAGTTTTTTGTACACTGACTGTGGAGGTGTCGACAGGGCGCTTGCTGATTCAGTTGGTTCAAGAAGATCCACATGTGTACTTCGAAGATCAGGTCTACGCGCAGGTGTTGGTGAGAAATGCATCGGGCTTCCACGTTTTTGACCGACAAATACGGGGTAGAAACAACGTGCGGTTTCGGCATGAGCTCCCAATCGAACAGGGCTATACTATCGAAATCCTGCACAGGGAGCCCTCACGCTTGAAAGTGTCTAATAGTTCAGCTTCGCCCGTGATAGATGAAAGTGCGCAAATCAACCCAATGAAGGTGACGGCACAAGGGCTGGTTAATCCGATCCTGGGCACCTTGGCGAATATAAATCTGATTGAAGAAATGCAGCGAACTGCTGAGCTGCTTGAACGTTCACCTCACTGGGCTCTGCACGATGAGTTCCCTTTGAAACAGGACTTCAGGCGGGCAATCAATACCTTTTCCGGATCCATACGCGCTTATCTGTTCGAGCGTTTTCGCACCCTTGAATTCACCCCTCCCATCAATGGACGGGCCATCGCTGGCAACCGTATGAAATGGTCATTGCAGGGGAATGGCGCGAGAGGGCTTGGAGACATCACATTTGACCTCAATGAACGGACTGTGAGGTTGGCGTTCGCAGAGGCGGTCCCTCACGAATACTTTGCCTCGGTGTACATGTCAGTGGTGTTGAAGTCCAGTACGGGGGAGGTGCGCTATCTTCGAGAGTTTCGCGGAGATGCGTTAGCGAAAGCGCAAATTTCGGTATTACCGTTGAGCCTTGGCGATACCCTGAGTGTCATGCACAGGGAACCCACTCGCACTGGCATCGAGGTCAACAGTGACGGTCGGAAAATTCCGCTCGGTCTTGTGCAGCATGCAACTTATAGTGCACCAGGCATCCTGCAACTGAGCAGTTATTGGCCGGCTTCGATAGTGGAGGACAGCGAATAACGATAAGGCGATTCACTAAAAATCCACTGTCGTTGACGCTTCCACGGCATGTACTACAAAACGATATCCAGTGGCCCGGCCAGCAGCGACAAACCCAGGCGGCTAGCCCGCTGCCTGGTCATAGTCTGTTCGACACGGCGGCAAGCGCCGAATTGGCTTGCGCAACTGCGCAACTATTGGTCATTGGTGGTCGACCCAAGGGGGGCTAACGCGCCGGATGAAGATCAAGCGCAGTTTGGTGTCGCCAAGGTTCAGCTGCGTCAGGTTACGTTCGGCGCGCGTCTAGCGAATCCAGCCGCACAGGCAGCCGCCGTTATAAGTCGTCTCGCTCATTGCCAGTCTCCGTGATGGGGGTGTTCGTCAGGCAATCGGCGAGCAGAGTTCCACCAGCGTGCCGTCCGGGCAGCGCACGTAGGACACGGTTTGTCCCCAGGGTTTGTGCACCGGCACGGCGATTTCCCGGGCGCCGGCCTGCAATGCACGCGCATGGGCCGCCAGCACGTCGTCGGTGACCAGGGCCACTTCCATGCCCAATGGTTTGGCGCTGGCGTGGGCCGAGACGTGGCCAGCGCTGAAATTCATCCCGGCCAGTTCATCGGCGGCGAAGGCCAGGGCGGTCTCGCCGGTTTCCAGTTCGCCGTAGGTGCCCGACTCATGGATGAATCGTGTGGCCAGGCCGAAGGCCGAGGAGAAGAACTCGAGGGACGCGCGAACGTCGGGGACGTAGATGATCAGGTAGCCGAACTTCATCGGTGAACACTCCTTGTTGTCGTGCCGGTTGAAGCGCGAATCTAGCATGTTGCTCTGCGGGCCTGCGAGGTTCTTGCTGACGCCGTAGCGCTGCGGCAGGTCGCTGCCGGTATTTGCCGTTCTAGTGTGCAACTCCCGTTATCGGAAGTAGACGCCGGGTGTCGTGCCGGTCATGGCTTTGAAAAATGCGATGAACGCGCTGTCGCTGGTAAACCCCAACTCGAAGGCGCTGTAGCTGATGTTGCGACCGGTGGCGAGCAATTCGATGGCGCGCATCAGACGCCACTGTTGGCGCCATTGTTGATAGCCCATGCCCGTTTCCCGTTGGAATATCCGTCCAATGGTTTTGCTACTGGCACCCACTCTTGTGGCCAATACGTCTAACTGTGGCGGCAGGTCCTCGAGCGTGGTCAGCAAGGGCGCCAAACGATGATCCCAAGGCAGGGGCAATAGCATCGGCTGGAGGCTGGCCTCACGGATTTCACCCAGACACAATTGCAGCAGATGCATGAACTTGCCCTGTTGCCAGTCGGTATCGAACGGGGCCATGGCAATCGGTTCCAGCACCGCCTGCAGCAACGGGCTGACCTCGATCACGCAGACCTTGCGGGGTAACGATGCAGACAGCTGCGCAGTCAGGTAAACGGATCGGTAATCGACGCTGTGTTGCATGACTGCGCGATGGCTGACCCTTGGCGGGATCCATGCCGCGCGCGATGGGGGCAACAGGCACAACTGTCCGGCCAGGGTGATCCGGGTGCAGCCCTGGCGGGTGAACAACAACTGCCCGCGTTCGTGCTCATGCAGGCCTGAGTCATGGTTGCCCAGGCAGGCTGCAATGCCAATGACCTCGGCGGGATATACGTCCGGGTCGAAAGATGCCTGGGCTTCAAGCCATGCCATACATTGTCCGATCTTAGTGGTTTTTTGTCCTGATCAAGATAATACGTCAACAACGCTACTTTAAAATCACCACCATTCCTTTAGGTGAGTGAGCCGTCATGGACACCAGTAATTTGCTACGCCTGGCCATTGCCCTGTTGATGTTTGGGCAGGTCGCACAAACCCTCTACAGTCCGGCGTTAACCGATATCGGCCAAGTATTTCGGGTGACGCCTGCCGTCGCCGCCCAACTTCTATCAGTGTACTTTCTGGCATTCGCCGCCGGCGTGGTGGTGTGGGGGCGAGCCTGTGACCAGATCGGTCGACGACCCACGATGCTCGCGGGCCTGGCAGTGTATGCCGTCGCCTCGATCATGGCCCTGGTGGCCAACACCTTCAGTGTTCTGCTGGCGGTGCAAGCACTGGCAGCCTTCGGTGCTGCGGTTGGTTCGGTGGGGACACAAACAGTGTTGCGGGACCTTTTCGAGGGGGCGGCGTTGGCGCGCGTGTTCTCCCTGGTTGGCATGGCCCTGGCAATCAGTCCGGCGCTGGGTCTCTTTGCCGGTATGACGCTGGTTAGCGAATTTGGCTATCGAGGTGTGCAGGTTTGTCTTTTGGTGTTGGCATTGGCCCTGGTCGCCTGGTGTGCCTGGACTTTGCCCGAGACGCGACCTGAGCGCCGTTGCGCACCCCCCCTGTTCGCAACCTTGTGGCTGATGCTCAAGGACATCGCGATCTGGCGTTCAGCATTGTTGGTGGCGGTATTCAACATTGCGCTTTTCAGCTACTACAGCCTCGCGCCCTTCGAGTTTCAACGCCTGGGACTGAGTCCGGAACTGTTTGGCTATAGCGGAGTGATTCTTGCCCTTGGATCGGGACTGGGGGCGGTGTTGAACACGCAGTTGCTCAAACGCTCAGTTGAGGGACCACGCCTGATCGCGATGGCTGGGATGGTGGCGTTGCTGGGGGCTATAGGGGTACAAGGACTGCACGCCAGTGTCTGGTTCCTAGCGCCGATGTTGTTGGTGGTTATGGCGTTTGGCATGGCGATCCCCAATATCCTGGGTTCAGCACTGGCGGCTTATCGCGATCGCTTGGGGACTGCCGGCGCCTTGTTTGGCTTGATGTATTACATGTTGATAGGCAGTGGCCTGATGCTCGCGGGTTGGAGTCAGAACCTGGGCGGCATGCTGCTGGCCTGCGCTGGGGTGGCGGTACTGTTGAGCTGGCAGGCCCAGCCGCTTGACCTGATCTACGACCGATAGCAGCTGTTTTTACTGGTTCGTGGGGGGATAGAAGCTGGAAGCGCGCGAATGATCGTGATTGTCATATTTGCCGTAGACCTGGCTGGCAAGCACCGTGAAATCCTCCCCCCCGACCCTCCACAAAAAACGCTGTGGCTTTAAAACTCAAGATTTGAGCCAGACTTGCCGATGCAGTCCTTAACCCCCTAAGGAGTGTTGACCATGAACGGCAAGCAGCTATTGCTCGGAATCAGTTTGTACGCTGTATTCAATGGCTCGTGTGTGGCGGCCAGCGCGCCTTTGCAGGGCGTTATCCACTTTCAGGGTGCGATTGTCGAACCCGCCTGCACCTCGAGCACGGGCGCGGGTGCCGTAGTGGCGTTGACGGGGTGCCCGGCGCAGAGCCGGGGTGCGACTATCGAGGCACGACGGGTGATGCCGGTGAGTCATGTCACGGCGCGTGACGCTTCGGCGGTCAAGGCCAAGTTGCTGTCCGATACTGGGCGGGACAGTCGGTATTTCGATCAGCAGTATCAGTTAGTGGACGAAACCGGCAAGCCGCTACGCTCGGGCAATTACCTGATCACCCTGATCATGCCTTGAGAGCGGGTACAACGAATGCAGGCAAGGGTTGAGAGGATGAGTGGTCTGGGCGGTGCATTGCCGGCATTAATAGGAAGCATTACTATTCACGCCCTCGCCA
This sequence comes from Pseudomonas sp. NPDC087626, assembly GCF_044743405.1. Taxonomy (NCBI): domain Bacteria; kingdom Pseudomonadati; phylum Pseudomonadota; class Gammaproteobacteria; order Pseudomonadales; family Pseudomonadaceae; genus Pseudomonas; species Pseudomonas sp. NPDC087626. The sequence continues at coordinate 106,890 of NZ_JBIUWJ010000005.1, read as the reverse complement.
CCACAGCACGCCGTGATGACCCCCAAGCTGCCCCGCAGACCCGGATTTTTCGAGCACTACGAAGAGTTGGTCGGAACCTGGACGCGCCGGTTGAGAAATCGCCAGCAAGCCGAGGACCTGGCCCACGACACCTTCGTGCGGGTGCTGGAATCCGACTCGAGCCAGGTGCAGCAGCCGCGGGCCTATTTGCACCAGACTGCGCGCAACATCGCGGTGGATGGTTATCGGCGTGAGGACCGGCGGGGCGCCATGGAGTCCGAGGCGCTTGATCCTCGTGGGTCGTCGAGCGATGACCCGGAGCACTACATGCACGCGATCCAGCTGGCAGACTGCATCGAGCGGGCGCTGTCCGAGTTGCCCGCCAACTGTCGCAAGGTGTTCATCTGGCAAAAGCTCGAAGGGCTGACCCAGGCGGAAATCGCCGAACGCCTGGGACTGTCTAAAAACATGGTGGAAAAGTATATGATCCGCACCCTGCGGCATCTACGTGAGCGCCTCGACGGGGCTGCGCCATGAACAGCCAGCCATTTCCAGCCACCGCCCGACAGGACCTTGCATGATGGATAACCATGATTGCGCGTGCGGACAGACCACGGTTCGCGACGAGGCGGCGCTGTGGTTTTCCCGTGTGCAGGATGCACCGCTGAACCCAGGCGACCAGCAACGGTTCAACGCCTGGCTGGCGCAACACCCGCAGCACCGCGACGAATATCAACTGCTGCAAGGCCTGTGGCGTGCCACCGAGCTGGTGCCCAAGGCGCGCTTGCAAGCCCTGTGCGCAACCCCACCCACGCAGCTCAAGCGCCGACCACTGCTGCAGTATGCGGTGGCAGCCAGTGTGCTGGTGGTGGCGGTGGGTTTCGGCCTGTTCAATGGCCTGGGTGGTCCGGCCAGTTACCGTGCAGAGTTTTCCACCGTCTTGGGCGAGCGACGCCAGGTGAGCTTGCCGGACGGCTCGCTGATCGAGCTGAACAGTCGCAGCCAGGTCCGGGTGAATTTCCAGGGCGACCAGCGGGGCATCGAACTGACCCAGGGCGAGGCCATGTTCAACGTCGCGCACGACAGCAGCCGGCCCTTTGTGGTGGCGGCGGGCCCGGGCCAGGTGACGGTGACCGGCACTCGCTTTGATGTACGCCGCGACGCTCAGGAAACGCGGGTGGTGGTGGAGCAGGGCAGGGTCAAGGTGCAGGGGCACGACAGTGAATTCGTCAACCTCACGGCGGGACTGGCAACCCGGGTTGACGCTCAGGGTCGGGTCGCCCCGGCCCGGGCGGTCGATGCCCAGGCGCTGACCGCCTGGCGCAGCGGCAAGCTGGTGTTCAACGATGCCAGCCTCAGTGAAGTAGCAGCAGAAGTCTCGCGCTATCGGCAGCGGCCGTTGACCGTGGGCAGCGCAACGGTGGGCAATCTACGCCTGAGCAGCGTGTTCAAGACTGACAACACCGAAGCCTTGCTCAAGGCCTTGCCGAGCATCCTGCCGGTGGCGATCCGGACCCGCGATGACGGCAGCCAGGAAATAATTGCGCGATAGATTCAGGTTTTTTTCGAGTTCTTCGTCTTCTTGTCCAACTGCAACTGGTTTGCATTAACAGCCGCACTTATTTGCGATCAACAGGACAAGGTTCGACGTGAAAAACCCCCGCGCGAAAAACAACAAACCCGCCACGCTTTCTTCCCGTTGGCTGCCCCTGGCGCTGGCACTGGCCGTCAATGCGGGCCTGCCGCTGGCATATGCCGAGGCGGCTGGCGGCAATATCCAGATTCAAGCGCAGCCCTTGGGGACGGCCCTGAGCCAACTGGGTCAGCAGACCTCCCTGCAGGTGTTTTTCGATCCGCAACTGGTGGCCGGCAAGCAGGCGCCGGCGGTGGACGGCAACTTGTCGCCGGAGCAAGCCTTGCGCCAGTTGCTGCAGGGCAGCGGCCTGGAGTATTCGATCGACCAGGGTTCGGTGACCCTGAGCCCGGCCGCCACTTCGACATCCGCAGCGGGTCCGCTGGAACTGGGGGTGACCGACATCACCGTGGTCGGCGACTGGCTGGCTGACGCCAATGCGGCGGTGGTGCAGAACCACCCCGGTGCGCGCACGGTGATCCGTCGCGAGGCCATGGTCGAGCAGGGCGCGATGACCGTCGGCGACGTGCTCAAGCGTGTACCCGGGGTGCAGGTCCAGGACGCCAACGGCACGGGCGGCAGTGACATCTCCCTGAACGTCGGTGTGCGTGGCCTGACCTCGCGCCTGTCACCGCGCTCCACGGTGTTGATCGACGGTGTCCCGGCCGCCTTCGCCCCTTACGGCCAGCCGCAGCTGTCGATGGCGCCGATCTCCTCCGGCAACCTCGACAGCATCGACGTGGTACGGGGCGCAGGGTCGGTTCGTTATGGCCCGCAGAACGTCGGCGGGGTGATCAACTTCGTCACCCGGGCCATCCCGGAGAAAGCCACCGGGGAAATCGGCAGCACCCTGGAAACCTCCCAGCGCGGTGGCTGGAAGCACATCGACACAGCGTTTCTCGGCGGCACCGCGGACAACGGCATGGGCGTGGCACTGTTGTACTCCGGGGTCAACGGCAACGGCTATCGGCAGAGCAATAACGACAACGACATCGACGACGTGATCCTCAAGACTCACTGGGCGCCTACCGATGTTGACGATTTTTCGCTGAACTTCCACTACTACGACGCCAAGGCTGACATGCCCGGCGGGCTGACCCAGCAACAGTACGACGAAGATCCCTACCAGTCGGTGCGCGACCACGACAACTTCGCCGGTCGGCGCAAGGACGTGTCCTTCAAGTGGGCGCGGCTGATCGGCGATCGTACCCAGGCCGAAGTGCTGACCTACTACTCCGACAGTTTTCGCGGCAGCACCATCGCCGCCCGCGACCAGAAAACCCTGAGTTCCTACCCGCGCACCTACTACACCTTCGGCATCGAGCCACGGGTGTCCCATGTGTTCGATGTCGGTCCGACTTCCCAGGAAGTCAGCGTCGGTTATCGCTACCTCAAGGAGGGCATGCACGAACAGGCCAGCCGCCTGGCGCTGGTGAACAACCAGCCGGTGCAGACCCCGACCTCCGACGGCCACGTGTACCAGGACCGCACCGGCGGCACCGAAGCCAACGCGTTCTACGTCGACAACAAAATTGATGTCGGCAACTGGACCGTGACCCCGGGCATTCGTTTTGAGGACATCCGCACCGAGTGGCACGACCGCCCGGTGCTCGATACGTCGGGCAAACCGGTGCAGGAGAAACGCCGCAGCATCGACAGCCATGAACCGCTGCCGGCCTTGAGTGTGATGTATCACCTGTCCGATGCCTGGAAGCTGTTCGCCAACTACGAAACCTCGTTCGGCGCCTTGCAGTATTTCCAGCTGGGCCAGGGCGGTTCGGGGGACGAGACCGCCAGCGGCCTCAACCCGGAAAAGGCCAAGACCTACGAAATCGGTACGCGCTACAACGATGATGTGTGGGGCGCTGAAGTGACGCTGTTCTACATCGACTTCGACGAAGAGCTGCAATACATCAGCAACGATGCCGGCTGGACCAACCTGGGCGCCACCACCCACCAGGGCATTGAAGCCTCGGTGCACTACGACATGGCCGCGCTCGACCCACGGCTCGATGGCCTGACCGCCAATGCCGGGGTCACCTACACCCGCGCTGTGTATGAAGGCGAGATCCCCGGCTTCAAGGGCCGTGACCTGCCGTTCTACTCCCGTCAGGTAGCCACCGTCGGCCTGCGTTACGACGTCAACCGCTGGACCTACAACGTCGATGCGTTTGCCCAGTCCAAGCAGCACTCACCGGGCACGGCGGTGAATGCCGATGGCAGTTTCAGCGGCGACTACATCACCGAAGGCACTGCCGACGGACAGTACGGCGACATCCCGGGTTATGTGACCTGGAACGTGCGTGGCGGCTATGACTTTGGCGCGCAACTGTCGAACCTGAAGCTCGGCGCTGGGGTGAAAAACCTCTTCGACAAGCAGTACTTCACCCGCTCCAGCGACAACAATGCGGGGATGTACGTGGGTGCGCCAAGGACCTTCTTCGTCCAGGCCAGCGTTGGTTTCTGATAGGCCGCAGTGCTTTCATCGCGAGCAGGCTCGCTCCCACAAACGAGCCAGCTCGCGATGCTGTCACACCTTCAACACTTTCCCGCCAATGGCCACTGCCACCAGCAACAGCGCCATCAAGCCAAAGGCAAAACTCAGGCTGCTGGCGTGGGCGACAAAACCGATCACTGCGGGCCCGGCGAGAATGCCGGCATAACCCAGGGTGGTGATAGCCGGCACGGCAATGCTTTCGGGCATCACCGTCTGTTTGCCGACCGCGGTGTACAGCACCGGCACGATGTTCGAACAGCCCACGCCCAGTAGCGCATAGCCCACCAGGGCCGCTTCCCAGCTCGGGGCAAAGGTCGCCAGGAACAAGCCCGCGGCGGCGGTCAGGCCACCGAACACGATCACCCGGGTAGCGCCCAGTCGGCGGACAATCCGGTCGCCGGTCAGGCGTCCGATGGTCATGGTCAGGGCGAACGCCGCATACCCCAATCCCGCATACGCCGTGTCGATCCCACGCTCCTGGGCGAGGAATACCGCGCTCCAGTCCAGTGCCGCGCCTTCAGCGAGGAACACGATGAAGCACATGCCACCGATGAACAGCACGATCCCGTGGGGCACCGCAAACGCCGGCCCGGTGCTTTCGCTGCCGTAGGTCAGCAGATGGGGCGCGGCCTTGAACAGGGCCGCCAGCAGCATCAGGATCACCACGGCCATCGCCCCCAGCGGAGAAATGCCCAGGCCCAGCAGGGCGCTGACCCCCGCCGCGCCGACAATCCCACCGAGGCTGAACATGCCATGAAAACCCGACATCATGGTCTTGCCGCTGGCGCGCTCGACAATCACCGCCTGCAGGTTGGTCGTCGAGTCCACCGTACCCAGACCGGCACCGAACAGGAACAGCGCGCCAATCAGCAGGGGCACCGTGGACACCGTCGCCAGCAACGGCAGCGCCAGGCAGATCAGCAGCGTGCCGCCGGTCAGCACGCGCCGACAGCCGAAGCGCGTCGCCAGCACGCCGGCCAGCGGCATCGCCAGGATCGAGCCGACCCCCAGGCTCAGTAGCAGCAGGCCGAGGGTGCCTTCATCCAGCCCGGCCCGTGCCTTGGCGTAGGGCACCAGCGGCGCCCACGCGGCAATGCCAAAGCCGGCGATGAAGAATGCGATGCGGGTCGACATCTGCTCGAGGCGCCCAGGGATTACCTGGGCGGGTGACGTGATGGCGGTCATGGAAAATCCTTGGTCTTTCAATGGAAGCGACAAACAGGGGCACATCCTTGCACATCAGTGACCGTCAGACGACCTCGGGGTTCGTCACCAGGCGGTTCGTTGATCCGAGGAAATCGCCTACAGTGGGCAATCACTCCAGACTCAACCCAGGATCTGTTCATGACCTCGTTGTTTGATGCACGCGGGAACATCTATGCGGTGGTCAGCCCCCAGCAATTGCGCGAACTGGGGATCGACCTGCCTGACACCGCCGCCGAGGCGGCGCAACAACGAATGGCCTGGACTTCACGGGCGATCCTGGCCTGCTGCAGTTGGGCGCCGGGCACGCGGCCAGACGGGGCCAAGGCCCATCGCAGCGATGGTTTGCTGGTCGGCCCATTTCAACAGGCCGCGCCCTTTGACCTGTTGATCGTCAACACCGACGGGACCCTGGCCGAGCGCAGCGGCAATGGCTTGACCATCTTCGCCCAGGCGCTGACCGAGCAGGGCTTGATGCTGGCCGAGGGCTGCAGTCTGCTCAAGGTCCATCATGACCAGGGCAACGCCCGGTCGCCCGTGCAAACCTCGGTACACGCGGCCGAAGTCGAGGCTGTGCAAGGGTTTTGGCTGGACCTGGGCAAGCCTCAGTTCGGCCCGCCGGCGGTGGCGGCTCAGGGAGTGTCAGCGGCGCAGTTGAATCAGCGACCACTGAGCCATGTGCCGCAGCTGGCCCGGGTCAATCCTCAGTGGCAACACAGTCAATTCGTGCGCATCGGCAACCCCCATTGCGTGACGTTGGTGACCCAGGCGGACGGGCTGCCGAGCAACCTGCAGATGGCCGCTCCCGGCCTGGCGGACGACCTGACTCGCATTGCATTCGCCCCACCCAGCGGCGGGGGGCAGCCCTGTGCCGCCGGGGTCAATCTGCAATGGGCAATGCGCGAATCGGCCAACCGCCTCAGTGCCCGGGTGTTCGAACGCGGCGAAGGCCCGACCGCGTCCTCGGGCACCAGCGCCAGCGCGGTAGCCTGTGCCGCGTGGAGTGTCGGCTGGGTGACCGCGGGCAGGGTAGCGGTGGTGATGCCCGGCGGCACGGCCCCAGTGTTGCTCGAAGAGCAGGACGGTGAGTTGAACCGGGTCAGCTTGTTCGGGACGGCGCGCTTGCTGCGTTGAACTCAAATCCGCCATCGCGAGCAAGCTCGCACAAGGGTTAAGGCTGCCCACAAATCCTGCATACACCCAGCAAACCTTTGTAGGAGCGAGCCTGCTCGCGAAGAACCTGAGGGCGACGCGTTGTTTCAGGCAGCACGCGTTATCGTTGACGACCATCGCGAGCAGGCTCGCACAGGGTGATTTTTGCCATGCCTGGCCCTTTGTGGGAGCGAGCTTGCTCGCGATGAGGCCGATCGGATCAAGCCGAGCCAAACATCTCGACCACCGGCATCTGGCGTTTCATCAACACCTTGCCGCCGCGGATCGAGTACAGCGGCAGTCCCTGGCTGCGGATCACTTCGTAGTCACTGTCGGCCGAGAGGATCAGCAGGTTGGCTGGCCGCCCCGGTTCCAGCCCGTAGCGGTCGCCCAGGGCCATGGCCTTGGCGCTGTTGTCGGTCACCAGGTCCAGCGAGCTTTGCAGGTTGCGGTAGCCGAGCATGTGGCAGATGTGCAGACCGGCTTCCAGGACCCGCAAGATGTTGCCATTGCCCAGTGGGTACCACGGGTCGACGATCGAGTCCTGGCCAAAACACACGTTCATGCCGGCTTCGAGCAACTCGTTGACCCGGGTCACGCCCCGGCGTTTCGGGAAATTGTCGAAGCGCCCTTGCAAGTGAATGCTCTCGGTCGGGCAGGAGACAAAACTGATCCCCGAGTGCCCCAGCAGGCGAAACAGCTTGGCGCAGTAGGCGTTGTCGTAGGAGCCCATGGCCGTGGTGTGGCTGGCGGTCACCCGCGCACCCATGTCGCGGCTGCGGGCTTCTTCGGCCAGCACTTCGAGAAAGCGCGAGTGCGGGTCGTCGGTTTCGTCGCAATGCACGTCTACCAGGCAGCCGGTGCGCTCGGCCAGGTCCATCAGGAATTTCACCGAGCTGACGCCCTGGTCGCGGGTGTATTCAAAATGCGGAATGCCCCCCACCACGTCGGCGCCCAGGCGAATCGCTTCCTCCATCAGCTCGCGGCCATTGCGGTAGGACTCGATGCCTTCCTGGGGGAAGGCGACGATCTGCAGGTCGATCAGGTGCCGGCTCTCTTCGCGCACTTCGAGCATGGCCTTGAGCGCGGTCAGTTGCGGGTCGGTGACATCGACGTGGGTGCGCACATGCTGGATGCCATGGGCGGCGAGGGCGTCAATGGTCTTTTTCGCCCGGGTCTTGGTGTCTTCCTGGGTAATGGTCGCCTTGCGCTCGCCCCAGCATTCGATGCCTTCGAACAGCGTGCCGCTCATGTTCCAGCGCGGCTCACCGGCGGTCAGCGTGGCGTCGAGGTGAATGTGCGGCTCGACGAAAGGCGGCACCACCAGGTTGCCACCCGCGTCGAGGTCGTCGGGGCCCAGGGTCGGTGCCTCGGTCTGGCGGGCGATCCCGCTGATCAGGCCGTTTTCCAGGTGCAGCTCATGCAGGCCTTCACGGTTGCGCAGGCGGGCGTTGATGATGTGCATCAGGCGAATCCCTTTATAGATCTGGTAGTGCTGCGCTGGAGGTACGGGTCCCCAGGACGCAGGTCAATGCCACATACGTTAGCGCGGCAGCGCCGATCCCTACCAGCGGCGCGACCCACGGCGAGCCGAACGCGGCGACGGTGCCGACTGCATAGGCGCCGAGTCCGGCCCAGTTGAAGGCCGGCAGCCGGGCATCGGCCAGGCGCGGATAGTGGCCACGATAACGGTAGAAGAAGTCCGCCATGATCACTCCACCAATCGGCGGAATCACCGTGCCCAACAGGATCAGGTAAGGCACCAGCATGTCGTACATGCCCAGCAGCGCCAGCAGAGTGCCGATCACGGCGCCGGCCAGGGTCACGGTTTTGCGCCGCCGGGTGCGCAACAGGTTGCAGCCGGCCACGGCGAAGTTGTAGATGGTGTTGTCCTGGGTGCTCCAGATGTTGAGCAGCAGCATGGCCATCGCAGCGATGGCGAACCCTTGCAACAGCAGGACCTCGACCACATCCGGTTGCTGATAGACGATGGCCCCATAGGCACCGATCAGGACCATCAGGCCGTTGCCAAGGAAAAACCCGATCAGACTCGCCAGCACCGCGACCCGGGCGGAACGGGAAAAGCGGGTCCAGTTGGTGGCCTGGGTCGCACCGCTGACAAAGGTGCCGAACACCAGGGTGATGGCGGTCGACCAGTCCATGTGGCTGCTCGGCACCACTGCCAGCAGCGCGTCGAGGCCACCGATCTGCAGCGTGGAAACCCACATCGACAGCATCAGCAGCAGCATCATCGCCGGCACCGCGATGTAGGAGAGGATTTCCAGGCCGCGATAGCCGACATAGGCCGTGGCGCAGAACACCAGGCCGAACAGCACCATCAGCCCCAGCACCGTACCGTCGCTCAACTGCAAATATTTGCCCAGCACCACGGCAGCCGTGGCCGTGCCCCAGGCATACCAGCCAATCTGGGTGAAACCGAGGATCAGGTCGCTGAGCTTGCTGCCCAGTTCACCAAAGCAGAAACGTCCCATCAGCACCGAGTTGAGGCCGCTCTTGAAGGCGATGTAGCCCAGGCCTGCGGCATACATGCCCAGCAGCAGGTTGCCGAGGACAATCACCGTCATCATTTCGGCAAAACTGAATGCCACCCCGAGTTTGCCGCCGGCAAACATGGTCGCGGTAAAAAAAGTGAAGCCCAGCAGCACCATGGCCGTCGACATCAGGCCCTTGCGGGCATGCATCGGCACTTCACTGAGAGGGTAGTCGTTGCCCGGATCGTTCTGCGTCATGTGGCGTTCCTTGCGAGAGAGGAGGACGCGGGGGTGTTGCAGTGCTCATGCCAAAGCCGGTGATGGCCCTATTACTTATAGTCGAGCGCGGGTATTTGGCCCAAGACGGGCTCGAAAGCGGTGCACCTGACCAAACACCGGACCCAAGTGGGAGCGAGTTTTCAGTCACAAGGAGCGCCAAACTACAGGCATAAAAAAACCACCGGGGACGGTGGTTTTTTCGACTGCCTGGCTCACTCGCCGCGATAGATGCAACCGCTGGTGCAGGTCTCGTGGATGCGTATTGCACTGAGTTCCGGCAGCAGCGGCTTGAGTTCATTCCAGATGAACTTGGCCAGTACTTCACTGGTCGGGTTTTCCAGGCCAGGGATGTCGTTCAGGTAGTTGTGGTCCAGGCGCTCGTACAGCGGCTTGAAGATCGCCTTGATTTCCGAGAAGTCACGGATCCAGCCAGTGTGCGGGTCGAGGTCACCGCTCAGGTGGATCGCCACTTTGAACGAGTGGCCGTGCAGGCGCCCGCATTTGTGGCCGTCCGGAACGTGGGGCAGGCGGTGGGCGGACTCGAAGGTGAATTCTTTGAAAATTTCCACAGTGGTTTGAGCTCTGTCAGGTGGCTATCGCCCGCGGCGATGGGGCAGGCCGCGAGTTTAACAGCTTGAAATAACGCTTGCGGGAAAACACTGACTAAAGGGTCAGCAAGTGCTCGCCCAGGCGGCCGTTGGCGGCCAGTTCGAGGAACTCGTCGCCCAGGCGCTGGCTTTCCTGCATGGTGGTGCGCCAGTATTTCTGGCGGCCGGGGGCATCATCCATGAATCGCTTGAAGTCGTTGCGGTCCGGGAGTTTGCCGTAGGGCAGGCGGGCCAGGTAGTCCTTGGACGGTGCCAGCAACAGTACATCCTGCAAGCGCTGGGGGCAGGCGCGACGCCAGGGCAGGGTCTTGTCGAACCAGCCAGGAATTACCCGGTCGGTAAAGTGCGGATAAAGCACGATGTCGTCGCCGCTGTAGGGCAAATCGAGGTGGTAGTCCAGCAGGCCACCGTCGCGAAAGGTCCCGGCTCCGGCCCCCGGCAGGTCACGCACGCCCTCCATGACCATCGGGATCGAACCCGACGCGAGCAAGGCCTGGCGCAAGTTGCCGGCATTCAACGCGACATAACGCGAAGGGAAGTCGTGCAGGGCATTGAGCGGCGGCGCGAGGCGCGGATCATGGATGATCAGCCGTTCGAAATGTCGCGACAAGCGTGCGCGTCCCCGCAGGTTATCGGCGATCACCGACGACAGCCCCAGGCCAAGGCGGCCGCGGTGATCGTCCGCCAGCAGGCCGTGGCTCCTGACCACCATGATGTTCAAACGGTAATGGGGGTTGTCGAGGATCCGCGCATCGCGGCCATCGAGCAGTTCATCGAGCATGCGCCGCGAGCTCTGGCTGATCTGCGCCATGCTTACGCCTTTGCTGAAATGCTGTTCGGTGTAGAGCTGGCCCAGGCGCTGGATACCTTCGGCGGCGTCCGGCAAGCAAGCACTGGCGAAGCGCCAGGAACCCACCGAGGCGCCAATCAGCGAGCGCTCACGGGGCGCGGCCGGCAACCACTCGCCGAACAGCGCCAGGTCCAGGCCCTGGATGCCCAGGGCTTTGGGCCCGCCGGCGGCACCGGGCAGCGTGCCCACTTGCATCGCGTTCAGGCCCTGTTGCCGAATCCGCGTGAAAGCCCGCGGTCCGGCCTTGAGGGTCAGGGCCGGGAATTTGATATGGATAGCGCTCATACAGCTCTCGCTTAGTGCAGCCAGGCTTGCGGGACATCCTGGGGACGCCATCGCCGGCAAGCCGCGCTCCTGCTGGGTTGGTGTACGTCGTCCATCAATGATGGCGATTCAGTTTGAATTAAGTTGCTGCCGTTAGTCTGGGCCCATACCGATCTGGAGACCGCCCATGAAAACCCTGACCACCCTGTTCACCGTCAGCCTGATCGCCCTGACGGCCAGCCTGGCCCACGCCCGTGACTTGGGACCGGATGAGGCCCTGAGATTGCGTGACGCTGGTACCATTGTGTCTTTCGAGAAGCTCAATGCCAGCGCACTGGCCAAACACCCCGGCGCGACCATCACTGAAACCGAACTGGAAGAAGAGTACGGCAAGTACATCTACCAGATCGAGTTGCGTGATCAACAAGGCATACAGTGGGACCTGGAATTGGACGCTGTCAGCGGGCAGCTACTCAAGGATCATCAGGATACGTAATGAAGGTTAATCTGCGCGCTTATGGGCTTGGTGCCCTGGCGCTACTGGCGGTCTGCTCACTGGCAGTGGCCCGCGATCTCGATCAGGACGAAGCACTGCGCCTGCGCCAGCAAGGGGTGATCCTGCCGCTGGAGCAACTGCTGCAGCAGGCGCTGGACCGCTACCCTGGCGCCAAGCTCCTGGAAGCGGAGCTGGAAGAGAAGCATGACGTCTACATTTATGAAGTCGAACTGCTGACCCCGCAGGGCGTGGTGCGTGAGCTGGACCTGGACGCCAGGACCGGCCGTTTACTCAAAGACAAGGAAGATTGATCGATGCGTTTGCTTCTGGTGGAAGACCACGTGCCGCTGGCCGACGAGTTGTTGGCCGGACTCAATCGCCAGGGTTACGCGGTGGACTGGCTGGCCGATGGACGCGATGCCGTGTACCAGGGCAGCAGCGAGCCCTATGACCTGATCGTCCTCGACCTCGGCTTGCCGGGCCTGCCGGGTCTGGAAGTGCTCAGCCAATGGCGCGCGGGTGGCCTGGCCACGCCGGTGCTGGTGCTGACCGCGCGCGACTCCTGGGCCGAACGCATCGAGGGGCTCAAGGCGGGCGCCGACGACTACCTGACTAAACCTTTTCACCCCGAAGAGCTGCACCTGCGGATTCAGGCGCTGCTGCGCCGTTCCCACGGCCAGGCCAATCAGCCGACGCTCAAGTCCGCCGGCCTGCACCTGGACGAGGGCCGGCAGTGCGTGGTTCGCGATGGCGCCGATATCCAGTTGACCGCCGCCGAATTCCGCCTGTTGCGCTACTTCATGCTGCACCCGCAGCAGATCCTGTCCAAAAGCCACCTGGCCGAACACCTCTACGACGGTGAAACCGAGCGCGACTCCAATGTCCTCGAAGTCCACGTCAACCACCTGCGGCGCAAGCTGGGGCGCAGCGTGATCGAAACCCGTCGAGGCCAGGGCTACCTGTTCGGTGGGCAGGCGCAGTGAGGTCGATCCAGCGGCGCTTGAGCCTGGGCCTGATCAGCGTGTTGCTGATCGTCGGCCTGGTGCTGGTGCAGACCAGCCTGTGGTTGTTCGAACAGGGGCTGCAACGTTACCTCGAAGCGGGCCTGCGCAACGACAGTGAAAACCTGCTGGTGGCCCTGGTGCGCGGCCCGCAAGGCGTGCAATTGGACGAGCGTCGCCTGTCGCCGGCCTATCAGCGGCCATTCTCCGGGCATTATTTCCGCATCGACTTTGCCGACACCCACTGGCGTTCGCGTTCGTTGTGGGACCAGGAACTGCCGTTGCTCGAGCAGCCGGGCCTGCACAGCAACCTGCAATTAGGGCCTGAGGGTCAACAGCTGCTGGTGTTGCGTTCGGACTACCGGCGCCTGGGCCAGTCGATCTCCATCAGCGTGGCCCAGGACTACACCCCGGTGCAGGAGAGCTTCCGGCGCATGCGTCAGATCGGCCTCGGCCTCGGCCTGGCCTGCCTGCTGCTGATTCTGCTGTTGCAGCGGATCACCGTGCGCCGCGCCCTGCGCCCGCTGGAAAGCGCGCGCGAGCAGATCGCCCAGTTGCAACAGGGGCAACGCTCGCAACTGGACGCCCAGGTCCCCGAAGAACTGGAACCCCTGGTGGCGCAGATCAACCATCTGCTGGCGCACACCGAAGACAGCCTCAAGCGCTCGCGCAATGCCCTGGGCAACCTCGGCCATGCGCTGAAGACCCCGTTGGCGGTGTTGCTGAGCCTGGCTTCCAGCGACAAGCTGGATGCCCATCCCGAGCTGCGTAAAGTCCTGCAAACGCAACTGGAGCAGGTGCAGCAGCGCCTGAACCGTGAACTGAACCGTGCGCGACTGGCCGGTGACGCCTTGCCCGGCGCGTTGTTTGATTGCGATGCCGAGCTGCCGGGGTTACTGGCTACCTTGAACATGATTCACGGCGAACACCTGGACCTCAGTTACGTCGCGCCGGCCGGTCTGCACCTGCCGTGGGATCGCGAGGACTTGCTGGAATTGCTCGGCAACTTGCTGGACAACGCCTGCAAATGGGCCGACGCCGAGGTGCGCCTGAGCGTGGCGCTGGCGCCAGAGGGCTTTGTGCTGGCGGTCGAAGACGATGGCCCGGGGATTCCCGAAGCCCAGCGCGACCAGGTATTCAGCCGCGGTACGCGCCTGGATGAACAGACCAACGGGCATGGCCTGGGCTTGGGTATCGTGCGCGATATCGTCGAGGCGTGGGGCGGGATATTGCGCTTGGAAGAAAGCCAGTGGGGCGGATTGCGGGTAGTGATCGAGTTACCCAGGATCTGATAGCCGATCAGGCCAGTGGGGCGTGTCTGCTCGCCCCACTGGCGCTGGATTACACCCGGAACTGATCCATCAGGCTCTGCTGCTGGTTTGCCAGAGTGTTGAGCGACTGGCTGACCCGGGCCGATTCATTGGCCTGGCCCGACAGTGACTCGGTCACGTCGCGGATGGTTGCCACGTTGTTATTGATCTCTTCGGCCACCGCGCTCTGTTCTTCGGCGGCACTGGCAATCTGCAGGTTCATGTCGGTAATCACCGTCACCGCGTCGCCGATCTGGCGCAGTGCGGTCACGGCCTGGCCAACCTGCTCGACGCTGCCCTGGGCTTGGCGGTGGCTGTTGCCCATGGCGCCGACCACTTGCTGGGTGCCGCTTTGCAGTTGCTCGATCACCTGGCGGGTTTCCTCCACCGACTCTTGCGTGCGGCGGGCGAGGTTGCGCACCTCGTCGGCCACCACCGCAAAACCGCGCCCGGCTTCCCCGGCGCGCGCGGCCTCAATGGCGGCGTTGAGCGCCAGCAGGTTGGTCTGCTCGGCGATGGCGCGAATCACTTCCAGCACCGAACCGATTTTCTCGCTGTTGGCCGCCAGGCCTTCGACCTGGACCATGGCCGTGCTCATGTCGGCGGCCAGGCTGTCGATGCTGGCGGTGGTGCGGTCGATCACGGTCAGGCCCTGGCGGGTTGCCTGGTCCGCGTCGCGCGCCGCTTGTGCCGCCTGCGCTGCACTGCGGGCGACGTCCTGGGCGGTGGCGCTCATTTCGTGGGAGGCGGTGGCCACCTGATCGACCTGGCGATACTGCTGCTCCATCCCGGCGCTGGTCTGGGTGGCGATGGCCGAGGACTGGTCGGCGGTGCTGCGGGCGTCCTGCACCGAACGTTTGACCTCGGCGATGATCGGTTGCAGCTTGTCGAGGAAGCGGTTGAACCAGCCGGCCAGTTGCCCGAGTTCGTCCTGCTTGTCGTAGGCCAGGCGCCGGGTCAAGTCGCCTTCGCCGCTGGCGATGTCTTCGAGCATCTGGGCCACGCCGAGAATCGGCCGGGTCACGCTGCGGGCCATCAGCCACACCAGCAGCAGGCCGATGACCGCGGCTATCAGGCCCAGGCCCAACTCGATCAGGGTGCCGGTGGTGTTGGTGGCGTCGAGTTCGGCCTGCAGGGCCTGTGCCGGGCCGACCACGACCTGTTGCGGCACGTCGAGCAACACCCCCCAGGCCTTGCCGCCGGGAATCGGTTCGAACGGCGAGAGCACCTTGAGTTGCTGCTGGCTACGCAGGCTCTGGGTCTGGTTACTGGTGCCCAGCATGCGCAGCAGTTCGCTGCCGTCCTGGTCCACCGTGCCCAGGCGCTGACTGAGTTTGCTGGCGTCCGGGCTGTAGCCGGCGAGCAGGCCGACGGGGCTCAGGATGCTGACGCTCGTCTGGCCGTCGTAGAGTTCGCGGCTCGCCTGCTGGCTGACGGCCTGCAGGCTGTTGAGGTTGATGTCCACCGACAGCGAGGCGATGACTTTGCCATCCGCCAGCAAGGGGAAGACGATGCTGGTCATCAGCACGTTCTGGCCATCGATCACATAGAAGTAGGGTTCGATCACGCAGGGCTTGAGGGTTGCGCGCGGGCAAGTGAACCAGGCATTGGCCGGTTCGCCGCTGGGGCCGGTGCTAGTGTCGGCCATGTCGCTTTCAGGCAGCGCCATTGAGTTCAACTTGCCGGCGGTCGGCTGCGACCAGTACAGGGCAAAGCGGCCCTTGTCGTTGCTGCCCAGTTCTTCCTGGCCGGCAAACAACTCGTCCTTGCCATCCAGGGCGTTGGCTTCGAACACCAGCGACAGCCCGAGTAGTTGCGGGTTGGCCTGCAGCGCCGACTTGACCTGGCGGGTCAGGTCTTCGCGCAGGTCGAAGGCGTCGAGGAAACGTTTCTCGGCCTGTTCGCGCAGGAACAGTACCTGGCGCGAGAAGCCATGGCCATATTGATAGGCGTCCATGAACTGCTGGCGAATCCCCAGCGCCTGGACTTCGCCCTGGGCTTCGATGCGCGACTGGGCCGCTTCATTGAGCATGCTCATGCTCGACGCCTTGACCAGTTCGGAACTGTGCTCCATGCGATACAGCGACAGGCCCACCAGCAAGGTCACGATGCCGGCCAGGCACAGCCCGGCCAGCAGGGTGATTTTCCATTGAATCGACAGCTGTCTGAGTGACATGGAGGCGCCCTTAATCGATAAATATCCAAGACCTGGACCTGTAACGGCCTCGTCAGCGCTTTCTTGAGTCCTGTACCAACTGCCGCGTAGTTTTTGACAAGCGCGGCGGGCTGCGGCACAGTGCGCGCCCTCTAATAAAACCTCTATTCCATCCGGTGTCGGCCCTTGCAGCTGGCAGGCCGGACTCATCCCGTTTGCGCCGCGTTCGGCGGCGACTGTGCCTTGAGGTAACGATGATTAATGCAGTAATTGCCGCGGTCGGCATCATGCTGGTACTCAGCCTGTCCCGCGTGCATGTGGTGATCGCGCTGATCATTGGCGCCCTGGTGGGTGGCCTGACCGGCGGCCTGGGTATGCAAGCGACGCTCAAGGCCTTCAACAGTGGCCTGGGCGGCGGCGCGACCGTGGCGTTGTCCTACGCCTTGCTCGGCGCCTTTGCGGTGGCGATTGCCAAGTCTGGCCTGGCCCATGCCCTGGCAGACAAGGCCCTGGCCCTGGTGGATCGGCAGGACGCCAATGGCGGCGGCCAGGTCAAGTGGTTACTGATCGGTTTGCTCTGGGTGGTGGCAATCGCCTCGCAGAACATCCTGCCGATTCACATTGCCTTTATCCCGCTGCTGGTGCCGCCGCTGCTGTATGTGCTGACCAAGTTGCAACTGGATCGCCGCTTGATCGCCTGCGTCATGACCTTCGGCTTGATCACGCCGTACATGTTCCTGCCGGTGGGCTTCGGCAATATCTTCCTTAATGAGATTCTGCTGGCCAACGTGGCCAAGAGCGGCGTCGACATCAGTGGCGTCAACGTCACCCACGCCATGGGTATTCCGGCGTTGGGCATGGTGTTCGGGTTGTTGCTGGCGTTTGTCAGCTACCGCAAGAAACGCGTGTATGACCTGGAGAAAATCGAGCGGGTCGAGCAGGTGGCAGTCCAGTACAACCCGCTGACCTTGATGGTGGCAGGGCTGGCGATTGCCGCCGCCTTCATCATCCAGTTGCTGCTGGATTCGATGATTATCGGCGCTTTGGCCGGGTTCCTGATTTTCTCGGTATCGGGTGTGGTGCGCTGGCGCGAGACCGACGATCTGTTCACCGAAGGCATGAAGATGATGGCGATGATTGGTTTCATCATGATCGCCGCCTCCGGGTTCGCCGAGGTCATGAAGGCCACCGGCGAGGTGCAGACCCTGGTTGAGACGTCGGCGGCGTGGATCGGCCACAGCAAGGGCGTCGGTGCGTTGCTGATGCTGCTGGTCGGGCTGCTGGTGACCATGGGCATCGGCTCGTCCTTTTCCACGGTGCCGATCCTGGCGGCGATCTTTGTGCCGCTGTGCGTGCAACTGGGCTTCAGTCCGTTGGCCATCGTCTGCATCGTCGGCACCGCCGGCGCCTTGGGTGACGCCGGTTCACCAGCCTCGGACTCGACCCTGGGCCCAACCTCGGGCCTGAACATCGACGGCCAGCATCACCATATCTGGGACACCGTGGTCCCGACGTTCCTGCACTACAACCTGCCGTTGCTGGCGTTTGGCTGGGTGGCGGCGATGGTGTTGTAACCCGGCAGTCAAGCTTGTTGCAGGGGCGGGCCGGGGGGCGCTCCGGTTGCTCGCGAAAAACCTGAGAGCGCCGCGTTTATTCAGGAAACACGCGTTATCGTTGACGTCTATCGCGAGCAGGCCGCAAGCGGGCACCCGCTCCTACAGGGGCTTGGGTGTGTGCCTAGAGGGATTGTGTAGGCGCGAGGGCCACGATCAGCCCTTGTTCACGTCTCGCATCAACAGCCCATATTGCAAGTCCACCGCATCCGGAATCGGCAGGTAGACGATGTGGCCGTCCCCCGGTGCCACTTCCAGCGGCTCGCCCTTGGCGTTCTGCAACTGCTGCAGGTCGAAGTGGAAATTGCCTTTGGGGGTCATCAGCTCCATGTGGTCGCCCAGGGCAAAGCGGTTTTTCACCTTGACCTCGGCCAGGCGTTCACGGCGCTCGCCGGTCAGCTCGCCGACGAACTGCTGGCGGTCGCAGACCGAACTGCCGTTCTGGTAGTTCTGGTATTCGTCGTGGACGTGACGGCGCAGGAAACCCTCGGTGTAGCCGCGCTGGGCCAGGGATTCCAGGTCAGTCATCAGGCTGCGGTCGAACGGACGGCCGGCCACGGCGTCGTCGATCGCACGGCGGTAGACCTGGGTGGTGCGTGCGCAATAGAAGTGCGACTTGGTCCGGCCTTCGATCTTCAGCGAATGCACGCCCATGTGCGTCAGACGCTCCACGTGCTGCACGGCGCGCAGGTCCTTGGCGTTCATGATGTAGGTGCCGTGCTCATCTTCAAAGGCCGGCAGCAGTTCGTCCGGGCGATTGGCTTCCTGCAACAGGAACACCTGGTCGGTCGGAGTGCCGAGGCCCAGGGTCGGTTGCGGCGCAAACTGCTGGACGATCTGGCCCACGTGGTTTTCCGTCGCCGGCTGGGCTGCGTACTTCCAGCGGCAGGCGTTGGTGCAGGAACCCTGGTTGGCATCGCGCTTGTTCATGTAGCCCGACAGCAGGCAGCGCCCGGAATAGGCCATGCACAATGCGCCGTGGACAAACACTTCCAGCTCCATGGCCGGTACCTGCTGGCGGATCTCGGCGATTTCCTCCAGGGATAACTCGCGCGAGAGGATGATCCGGCTCAGCCCTTGCTGTTGCCAGAACTCGACACTGGCCCAGTTGACGGTATTGGCTTGCACCGAGAGGTGGATCGGCATCTGCGGGAAATGCCGGCGCACCAGCATGATCAAGCCCGGGTCGGACATGATCAGCGCGTCCGGGGCCATGGCAATCACCGGTTCGAGGTCCTTGAGAAAGGTCTTGAGCTTGGCGTTGTGCGGGGCGATGTTGATCACCACGTAAAAGCGCTTGCCCTGGGCCTGGGCCTCGCTGATCCCGAGGGCCAGGTTGGCGTGATCGAACTCATTGTTGCGCACCCGCAGGCTGTAGCGCGGCTGGCCGGCATACACCGCATCGGCACCATAGGCGAAGGCATAACGCATGTTTTTCAGGGTGCCGGCAGGGGCAAGCAGTTCGGGCGTGGCGAGAGTCATGGCAGCGTCGATCGCAAAAGGGCGCGAGGGTAGGGCAGGTGCGCCGGACGTTTATTGATCTGGATCTATGCTCGCTGAAGAAATCACGGCACTCGCGCGTTGCGTGGCTGACTAACCTGTAAGGCGCAGTCGGCGTTTTTCAGACATGGATCGGACATGAACCACTCCTCGATACAGAACAAATCACTGATGGTCCTGCTGGTCCTGGTCACCCTGGCGTTTATCTGGATTCTCCTGCCGTTCTACGGTGCGGTGTTCTGGGCGGTGATCCTGGGCATCGTGTTTGCCCCGTTGCAGCATCGGCTGCAATTGAAGTTTGGCTGGCAACGCAACCTGGTCTCGCTGTTTACCCTCAGCGTGTGCCTGGTGATCGCGATCTTGCCGGTGATCATCATCAGCGCCTTGCTGGTGCAGGAGGGAGCCACGCTCTACAAGAACATCGAGAGCGGCGAACTGGACATTGCCGGCTATCTGGCGCAGTTCAAACACAGCCTGCCGCCGTACTTCCAGCACCTGCTGGATCGTTTCGGCATGGGCGACTTGAGTGGCTTGCGGGAAAAAATCGTCAAGGGGGCGATGCAGGGCAGCGAGTTTTTTGCCACCCAGGCGTTCAGCTTCGGTCAGGGCACGTTCGAGTTTCTGGTGAGTTTTTTCATCATGCTGTACCTGCTGTTCTTCTTTTTACGCGACGGTCCGGAGCTGGCGCGCAAGCTGCGCACGGCGGTGCCTTTGGAAGAGCATCAAAAACGCCGCCTGCAGCTCAAGTTCAACCGCGTGGTGCGGGCCACGGTCAAGGGCAACCTGCTGGTGGCCGTCACGCAGGGCGCGCTGGGTGGGCTGATCTTCTGGTTCCTGGACATTCCCAGTGCGCTGCTCTGGGCGGTGTTGATGGCGTTTCTGTCGCTGTTGCCGGCGGTGGGGGCGGGGATTGTCTGGGCGCCCGTCGCAGCCTGGTTCCTGCTCAGTGGTGCGGTCTGGCAGGGGGTGGTCCTGGGGTTGTACGGGGTGTTCGTGATCGGCCTGGTGGATAACGTGTTGCGCCCGATCCTGGTAGGCAAGGACACCAAGATGCCGGATTACCTGATCCTGATCTCGACCCTGGGCGGCCTGGCGGTTTTCGGGCTCAATGGTTTTGTCATTGGTCCGTTGATCGCCGCACTGTTCATCTCCAGCTGGGCGCTGTACGTCGAAACCAAGCCGCGGGTGCAGTTGCCTTAAGCGCTCAGGGTAAAACTGCCGATGCGTTGCGACAGGGCCTGGGCGGCGGGCAGCGAGGTCAGCGGGCCACTGATGGCCTCGCCGTCCTGCACCACATACCAACAGGCGAGCAATCCCAGCTCTCTGAGGGGCGCGGGGACGGCGCTACCAATCACGGACATGATCTGAACCTTGGGCATAAGTACCTCCATCAATCGATGGAGCTACCTTACCGGCGCGCTGATTCCTGGGACAATCAACGCGCTCGATAGTGGACATTGACGTCGTTGGGGCGGTCAGTCGACGACCTGGTCGAGCATGTTCATGACTTCGTGTTCATTGAGCAGGCCTTTGCGCACCAGGTTCTCGGCCAGTAGCGAAAGAAACTTGGCACTGCGATGGCCCTCAAGGTGCTTGAGTTCGGTCAGTGCGCTATAGACCTTGCTGGAGGTGCAGAGTCCGACAATGCGGTGCGGGTTTTGCGTGGGCATAGAGGGTCGTCCTTGTTTTTATTAACCGTTTGTGACGGACAGAATAGAGATTGCGGTTCTGTCATGACATAAATATGACACCTGGGCGACGCAAGCCAGGCTATTCGTCGGATCCATCATGCGCCATCTTGCCGCAGGCATTGTCCCGGCAGCGACCTTGGCGAGATTTATTCAGACATGCAATCGGCTGCAAAACGGCAACAGGCCCCGCAGCGATGCGAGGCCTGGGGTTTTTATCGGCCAGCGCTTACCAGCGTGGACCGTAGTAGCGGGGTGGGCCGTAATAACCATGGGGCGGGCCGTAGTACACCGGTGCCGGGCGGTAGTAGACCGGTTGTTGCACATACACCGGCTGCGGCTGGTAGTAGACCGGCGGCGGTTGCTGGATGTACACCGGTTGCGGCTGGAGGTAGACCGGTTGCTGGACATACACGGGGCGTTGCGAGTTGGCGATCACCGAGCCTGCGACCACGGCACCGACAACCGCGCCGACTGCCGCCGGCGCACCCCATCCGTAGTAACCACCACCGTGGGCCTGGGCCTGTCCTGCGACAGCGAAGGCTCCGATCAGCAAGGCAATTGCAGGGAGTTTACGGAGCATGATGGTTCCTCGTTGTGTCTCCCCGGCGCCTGGTTCTGCGATAGAGCCAGCAAGTGTCGCGGGGATATCTCTCAGACAGCGTTTTTTGGCGATTTCACGAGGCGCCTGGGTAAATTTTGTGTAAGGTCTGTAGCGCCGTCCGGACCCGGCTACGCCAACAGGGCCGGGCACCTTGTCATGATTGATCAACGTTTGCGGGCTGGCTAATCCCGTTGGTCTGAAAGTGCTTAGCGAAGGAGTTCCACATGCTGATGAACCCGAACAAAGACACCCAACTGTGCATGTCGTTGTCGGGGCGCCCCGGAAATTTCGGCCTGCGTTTCCACAACCATCTGTACGAGCAACTGGGCCTGAACTTCTACTACAAAGCGTTCAGCAGCCAGGACCTGCCGGGGGCGGTGGCGGGGATTCGCGCCCTGGGTATCCGCGGTTGTGGGGTGTCGATGCCGTTCAAGGAAGCCTGCATCGCCCTGGTCGATGAGCTGGACGCATCGGCGGCGGCCATCGCCTCGATCAACACCATCGTCAACACCAACGGTCATCTCAAGGCCTACAACACCGACTACATCGCGATCGCGCAATTACTCAAGAGCCACGCCGTGCCGCAGGCTTCAAGCTTCGCCTTGCGCGGCAGCGGTGGCATGGCCAAGGCGGTTGCCAGTGCCCTGCGCGATGGCGGCTACAGCAACGGCCTGATCGTGGCCCGCAATGCAAGTGCCGGACGCGCCCTGGCCGACTCGCTGGGGTATCGCTGGCAAGCGGAACTGGGCGAGGAGCGCCCGCAGATGCTGATCAACGTCACGCCCATTGGCATGGCCGGTGGCAGCGAGGTCGAGCAACTGGCGTTCCCGGCCGAGGTGATCGATCAGGCGCAGATCGTCTTCGATGTGGTGGCGATTCCCTCGCAAACTCCGCTGATCGTGCAGGCCCAGGCGGCTGGCAAGCAGGTGATCACCGGCCTTGAAGTCATCGCCATCCAGGCGCTGGAGCAGTTTGTGTTGTACACCGGCGTGCGCCCCAGCGAAGCGCAATTCCAGCAAGCGGTGGCGTTTGCCCGCGCCTGATCAGGCGGCGGGGCAGGGTAGACGGGCCCGGCAGGGTTACTCGAGTCGGGCCAGGCGCTCTTCAAGCGCGGCAATTCGCGCTTCCAGCTCTTCAATGCGCTCCAGTGACACACCGCTGGCGCTGCCGCGCTCCACCGGGTTCTGGCGCGCTGCGAGGATCGCTTCGATATCCGCCGGGTCGCCCAAGGCGTGCATGTAGCGGTCTTCACGCTGGCCCGCCTGGCGCGGGATGAGCAGCGCCAGGTTACGGGCGATCAGGCGTTCCAGTTGATGCACGACTTGCTCGGCATCTTCGAAGTCGTGCATGCGCCCGCTGCGGGTCAGCAGTTCGTTGACCGTCTGCGGACCTCTTAAAAACAACAGCCCGGTCAGGATCACCTGCGCCGGCACCAACTCCAGCGCCTTGTCCAGGCGATGCTCCCAGCGATCGGCGCGGCTGCCCATCACCAATCGGGTAAAACCGCGCCCTTCAAGTGCGCGCAGGCTTTGCCCGACCTGACCCTGGCTCAGGTTCATCACCGGTTCGCGGCTGGTTTTCTGGTTGCAGGCGATAACCACGGCATTGAGGGTCAGCGGGTAGGTTTCCGGGCTGGTGGCCTGCTTCTCGATCAAGCAACCGAGGATGCGCAGCTCGGTGCTGCTCAGGCGCAAGTCTTCGGTGGAGGTCTCTTGTTCTGTGCTCATCGCGCTTTCCCTATGCAGTCGAAGCCGTCTAGCCTAATCCTTGCACAGTAAAAGACAAGCCGCACGGCGCCTCAGGCATGGCTATAATCGCGCCATCCTTCACAGCCCCCACTCTCCAGCGAGACTGCCATGACTATTTCTCTGTACGCTGCATCCGTTCCGGTCTTCAAGCAAATGCTCAACGCCCTGAGCGATGTGCTGAACAAGGCCGAGGCCCATGCCACGGCCAAGAACATCGACCCTAATGCCCTGCTGCAGGCGCGCCTGTTCCCGGACATGTTCCCGCTGGTGCGTCAGGTGCAGATCGCCGTCGATTTCGCCAAGGGCGTTTCGGCCCGCCTGGCTGAAGTCGAGCTGCCGAAGTACGACGACAGCGAAGTGACCTTCGCCGAGCTGCAAGCGTTGATCGCCAAGGTCCTGGCCTTCATCGACGGCATCCAGCCTGCGCAGATCGATGGCAAGGAAGGCATCGAGATCGTTACCCGTCCAGGCACGCCTAAAGAGAAGCGCTTCAGCGGCCAGTCCTACCTGCTGACCTACGGCCTGCCGCAGTTCTTCTTCCATGTCACCACCACCTACGCGATCCTGCGTCACAACGGTGTGGAAGTCGGCAAGCGCGATTACATGGGCGCGTTCTAAACCCCAGCGCAACAAAAAAGCCCGCCCCGGTGTGAACCTGGGCGGGCTTTTTGTTGAGGCGGATTTTACACGGTCTGCTCGCTGTTGGTTTCCTCGGCCATACAGGCCGCAGCGGTGAAGAGCACGTCGGTGGAGGAGTTCAGTGCGGTTTCCGCCGAGTCCTGCAACACACCGATGATGAAACCGACCGCTACCACTTGCATGGCGATTTCGCTGGGGATGCCGAACAGGCTGCAGGCCAGGGGAATCAGCAGCAGCGAGCCGCCGGCGACACCCGAGGCACCACAGGCGCAAATGGCCGCGACAATGCTCAGCAGGATGGCGGTGGGGATGTCCACGGCAATGCCCAGGGTGTGTACGGCCGCCAGGGTCAGCACGGTGATGGTGATTGCCGCGCCGGCCATGTTGATGGTGGCGCCCAGCGGGATGGAGACCGAGTAGGTGTCTTCATGCAGGCCCAGGCGCTTGCTCAACTCCAGGTTGACCGGAATGTTGGCCGCCGAGCTGCGGGTAAAGAAGGCGGTGATCCCGCTTTCGCGCAGGCAGGTCAATACCAGCGGGTAAGGGTTGCGGCGCAGTTTCCAGTAGACGATGGCTGGGTTCATCACCAGTGCCACGAACAGCATGCAACCCAGCAGCACGGCCAGCAGGTGCAGGTAGCCGACCAGCGCGCCGAAGCCCGAGGTGGCCAGGGTCGAGGCCACCAGGCCAAAAATCCCCAGCGGCGCAAAGCGGATCACCAGGCGCACGATCAGGGTCACCCCGTTGGACAGGTCGCCCAGCACGGTGCGGGTGGTTTCGCCGGCGTGGCGGATAGCGACGCCCATGCCAATGGCCCAGGCCAGGATGCCGATGAAGTTGGCGTTCATCAGGGCGCTGACCGGGTTGTCGACCACGCTCAGCAGCAGGCTTTGCAGGACCTCGGTGATCCCGCCGGGGGCGGTGATCGCCACATCATGGGTCGCCAGTACCAGGTTCGACGGGAACAGGGTGCTGGCCACCACCGCAACCACGGCCGCGGCAAAGGTGCCCAGCAGGTAGAGGAAGAGGATCGGGCGGATGTGGGTTTCCTGGCCGTGCTTGTGGTTGGCAATCGAAGCCATGACCAGCACGAACACCAGGATTGGGGCGACGGCCTTGAGCGCCGAGACAAACACCTTGCCGATGAACGCGGTGGACTTCGCCGCATCAGGCGCAAGCAGGGCCAGGGCAATCCCGGCGATCAGGCCGATGACAATCTGGGTGACCAGGCTGGTGCGTTTGAGTCTTTGCAAAAGAGTAGGCGGGGCAGCAGTCATAGCGGTATCTCTGATTTTTTTAGGGTGCCGTGAATCCATGTGGGGCCGCCAGCAACAAACGGGCAGGCTGGCGGAACCGGCAGGCAACGCGAACTGTCCAGTCTTTCGCGGGCGCGGACTTTAGCACAGCGTAGGCCGTATCCCGCAGACCTGTGACGATCTGACGCCCGCCTGGAAGGCGGTTCTGCACGTGTTGCTGCGGTACGGGAACGCATTCTGTTAAGATTCGCCATCCTTTTTTTCATCTCTGTGCAGTGAGCCTCCGGGCTATCGCTGGCGTTGTCGTTTTCTGGAGTTTTCCATGCTGTTGCCCATCCTGCTGTTGTCAGCCGCCGGATTTACCGTGCTGACCA
This sequence comes from Pseudomonas sp. NPDC087626, assembly GCF_044743405.1. NCBI lineage: Bacteria > Pseudomonadati > Pseudomonadota > Gammaproteobacteria > Pseudomonadales > Pseudomonadaceae > Pseudomonas > Pseudomonas sp. NPDC087626. The sequence goes on along the minus strand of NZ_JBIUWJ010000005.1, from coordinate 81,549 downwards.
CGGAATTTGTCATTGTCGGGCTGTTGCCCTCGATTGCCCGCGACCTTGAGGTCAGTGTGTCCCAGGCGGGGCTGCTGGTGACCCTGTTCGCATTTACCGTCGCCGCCTTTGGTCCGTTCCTGACCGCGTACTGCGCGCGGTTCGAGCGTCGTCGACTGTTTATCAGCGTGCTGATTCTGTTCGGCCTGGCCAACACCCTGGCGGCCTTGGCACCCAACATCGGGGTGATGGCCCTGGCACGGCTGATACCGGCCCTGGGGTTGCCGGTGTTCTGGGCGCTGGCCAGCGAAACGGCGGTGGACATTGTCGGGCCGCAGTACGCCGGCCGGGCGATTGCCAAGATCGGCTTCGGGATCGTCTGCGCCACGGTGTTCGGCATCCCCGTGGGCACGCTGATCTCGGATGCATTTGGCTGGCGCAGTGCGTTCGCTATCCTCGCGGTGATTGCCTTCGCCAAGGCCTTGCTGCTGTTTATCTACTTGCCCCGCACCGATCTGCACCAGCAACAGGTGAGCTTGCGCGCGCAGTTCAAGATCCTGCGCAGCCCGTTGATGCAAGGCCATGTGCTGTTGTCGATCCTGGTGTTCAGCGGCATGTTCACTGCCTACACCTACCTGGCGGATATTCTTGAGCGCCTGGCCGGCTTCAACGGCACGCTGGTGGGCTGGTGCTTGATGGGCTTCGGTGCAGTCGGCCTGATCGGCAATTCGCTGGGTGGGCGCATGGTCGACCGCCATCCGTTGATCGCGTCCATGGTGTTTTGTGGCTTCATGATCGGCGGCATGGTGGCGCTGGTGCCGAGTATCCACTCGACACTCGGGCTGGCGGCGGCGATGGGCGTGTGGGGCGTGACCCAGGCGGCGTTGTTCCTGGTTAGCCATGTGCGCCTGATGAAGGCCGCACCCCAGGCCCCAGCCTTCGCTGCGTCACTGAACATCGCCGGGGCCAACCTGGGGATCGGCCTGGGTGCGCTGGTGGGCGGGCGGGTGATCGACACTCTGGGCCTGGGTAGCCTGGGCTTTGCCGCGGCCGGGTTCATTGCGCTGTCGATCGTGCTGGCCCTGCTGCTGATGAAGTTCAAGGCGCCGGTGGCCTGCGCCTGAAGCCCTAGAGGCTGGTGAACAGCTCGCGCCCCCCTTCGGTGATGGCGACGATGCCCGGGTGCTTGACCTTGCGCTCCACTGAAATGGCGTAAAACGACTCCGTCACCGCGTCGGTCTGGCCGATCAACTGCACGCCATACTGGCGCCTGACCTCATCGGCGATCACGCTGGGGCCGATAAAAATCCCGCTGCCGGATTGGCCAAACGCCTGCATCAGGGCGCTGTCATCAAACTCGCCGACAATCCGCGGCTGGATTTTCTGCTCGGCGAACCAGCGTTGCAAACGGCTGCGCACCACGGTTTCCTGGCCGGGAATCAGCAGCGGGGCGCCGTGCAGGCAATGGGGGAAGTCGCTGCCGTAGCGTTGCGCCAGCTCCTGGGTGGCAAAAAAACTGATGCCACATTCACCGAGTTTCTGGCTGTAGCCCTTGATGTCCAGGTGCGAGGGCATGGGGCTGTCGGAAATCACCAGGTCCAGGCGCTGGATCGCCAGGTCGGCCAGCAGACGCTCCAGCTTGTCCTCACGGCAAGTGATGCGCAGCGGCTCGGTCAACTCCATGGTGGGCGCGATCAGGCGATAGACGATGGACTTGGGCACTACGTCCGCGACGCCGACTCGAAACACGATCTGCTGTTCATTGGGCTGGGCCCGTAGCAGGGCTTCCAGTTCACCCCCCAACTGAAACATCTGCTCGGCGTAGGGCAGGGCCTGGCGGCCGGCCTCGGTCAACTCCAGTTGACGCCCGACCCGGCGAAACAGCTCGATGCCATAGGTCTGTTCGAGCAGGCTGATCTGGCCGCTGATGGTCTGTGGCGTGAGGTTCAGCTGCTCGCACGCACGCACGATGCTGCCGGTCTTGGCCACGACCCAGAAGTAATGCAATTGCCGATAATTGAGCATGACGAGCGCCGATTCGTAAAAACCGAAGTATAGACGCTAAAAATACGAATTTTCCTGAAGTGTTAGTCTCCTTAGAATGCCTCGCTATCGACGGGCCGCTGTTACGGCCGTCTCTGTTCTAACGAGGAAAACCATGAAGACCTTCAAGACCCTGACGGCAGCGTCCGTACTGGCCGTTTCCGCACTGCTGTTGACGGGCTGTGACCAGGCTGAAAAAAGTGCCCAGCAATTGATGGGCAAGGCGGCCGAGTCGGCCAAGCTGGCGATCGACGAGACCCACAAGGCGGCGGAACAGGCGCTGAGCGATGCCACCGGCAATATCATCGGCAAAAAAGACAGCCCGGCCGATAGCGATAAAGAACAAAGTTCGTCGCAGGAAATCTAATCCGTTTAACACCGAGTCAGGACTGACCCATGGAATACCTTTTACAACTTGCTGCAAGCCCCACTGCCTGGGTCGCCCTGGCTACCCTGATCGTCATGGAAATCGTGCTCGGCATCGATAACCTGATCTTCATCTCGATCCTGACCAACAAACTGCCCGAGCAACATCGGGCCAAGGCGCGCCGGATCGGTATCAGCATGGCCTTGGTGCTGCGCCTGGGCCTGTTGAGCACCATCGCCTTCATCGTGCAGTTGACTGCGCCGGTGATCGAGGTGCTAGGCCACGCGTTCTCCTGGAAAGACATGATCCTGATCGCCGGTGGCCTGTTCCTGTTGTGGAAGGCCACCACGGAAATCCACCACAGCATGGACCCGGCGCCGGATGATCCGACGTCGAAAACCTCGGGTGTGACCTTGGGGTTTGCCGCGGCTATCGGCCAGATCCTGATGCTCGACCTGGTGTTCTCTATCGACAGCATCATCACCGCCGTCGGCATGACCGAGCATTTGCCGATCATGATCATCGCGGTGCTGGTGTCGGTGTTGGTGATGTTGTTGGCGGCTGAGCCTCTGGCCAAGTTCATCAATGACAACCCGACCGTGGTAATGCTGGCCCTGGGCTTCCTGATCATGATCGGCATGACCCTGATCGCCGAAGGTTTTGGCGCCCACGTACCAAAAGGCTACGTCTATGCGGCAATGGCGTTCTCGGCGGCAATCGAGGTGCTGAACATGCTGTCGCGTAAAGCTCGGCAGAAGAAGCTGGCCCAACAGGCGTAACGTCTGAAGGCAACAATCAACGGTCGTCTGCACCCAGGGTGCAGGCGGCCGTTTTGTTTTCTGGGGGGCGCTCAATGGGCAGAGGCGTGGGGTTGCTCGGGTTTGTGCTCTGGCGTCGGGGTTTGCGGCGCACGGTAGGCGTGGTGATGCCGGCGGGTTATGCGCAATACGCCCCACAGCATGGCCGCCGCTACGGCTAGCCAGCCAATGATCAGCAGCGCAACGGTGGTGATCAGGCTCATCAGTGCCTCCTCTTTGCCCTGCATCGGGCACATGCTTCTCGCAGGTGTCAGTCTAGCCGCTGTGATGTTGCAGGCTATTGACCAATGGTCGTGAGTCACCAACCAGTTTGCTCTATCAGCCGCAGCCGACTGCCGTTTAAGGCTATACCGCTGCTATGATCAGGGGCGAAGCCGGGACGCTGACGCCTGGCACCTGAACAAGTGAGTGATGATGTTGCCGGTACTTCCTCGATTTCGCTTTGCCTTGCTGGCTACCGCCTGCGTCTTGAGCCTGGCCGGGTGTGCCGGGAGTGTGCAGCCGGAAATCAAGCGCCTGCCCGAGCGTGTCGAGCTCAGTGGCCGCTTCTATCGGGGCGACGCCTATCAGGGCGGCCCGCAGACCCTGGCCAGCCTGCTGTCGCAGCAGGGCGTGACGATTACCCCGGGATTGCTGGAAAAACCCTTGCGATTGCCCGGCGCCGAGGCGCAGTTGCAGCACAATATGCAGAAACTGGCCCGTGAATACGGGATGGTGGTCTATCCGCTGGACAGCAACCTGCCGGCACTGTTGACCCAGGTGGCCGCGGGTTATCCGGTGTGGCTGCGCTACACCGAGGGTTCGGCATTCTGGAAAGAGCCGAGGTATGCCTTGCTTGCCGGCTACAACCAACAGAAACAAACGGTGTTGCTGCGCTCGGGCCTGGAAAAGCGCCTGTTGATGGACTTCAAGTCCTTTGAGTCGGCTTTCCAAAGTGCAGGTGGCTGGGCGGTGCTGGTACAGGCACCGACGCAGATACCGGCCAAGGTTGATCGCCAGCGCTGGCTGCAGGCGGCCAATGAGCTAAGCCAGGCAGGGCGCGAAGAGGCGGCCGCCCAGGCGACCCAGGCATTGAATAGCCAGAAATGAAAAACGGCGCCCTTGGGCGCCGTTTTACTGTGGGGCGGATCAATCCGCCGTTTGTGCCACACCGCTCTGGCGGCTCTTGAGGTTCTTGTCGGCTTTGTACTGCAAGGCCACTGCCGGTACCGTGCTGCTCTTGCCGGTTTCGACCCATTGGCGGATCCGGCTGGCGTCGGCGAAGTGCGTGTACTTGCCGAAGGCATCGAGGATCACCAGCGAAACCGGGCGACCACCCATTCGGGTAATCAGTACCAGGCAATGGCCGGCCTGGTTGGTAAACCCGGTCTTGGTCAGCTGGATGTCCCAATTATCCTTGCGCACCAGGTGATCGGTGTTGTGAAAGCCCAGGGTGTAGTTGGGCTTGCGGAACGCCACGGTTTTTTCCTTGGTGGTGCTCAGTTCGCTCAGTAGTGGGTACTTGCGTGCCGCCTGCACCAGTTTGCTCAGGTCGCGGGCGGTGGAGACGTTGCTGGTCGACAGGCCGGTGGGCTCGACATAGTGGGTGCTGGTCATGCCCAGCGCCTTGGCCTTGGCGTTCATGGCTGCGATAAAGGCCACGTAGCCGCCCGGGTAGTGGTGAGCCAGGCTCGCGGCGGCGCGGTTTTCCGAGGACATCAGGGTAATCAGCAGCATTTCCCTGCGTGGCAGCTCACTACCAATCTTGACCCGCGAGAACACGCCTTTCATTTCCGGGGTGTCGCTGATCGACACGGAAATGTATTCCTCCATGTTCTGTTTGGCTTCCAGCACCACCAGGCCGGTCATCAACTTGGTGACCGAGGCGATGGGTACCACCACGTCCGGGTTGCTGGCGTAGATCAGCTTGTTGGTCTGCAGGTCGATCAGCATCGCGCTGCCGGAGGCAATATGCAGTTTCGAGGTGTCGCGAGGTACTGCGGTGGTTTCTGCCGCGTTGACGCTCGGCGTCAAGACGGTGCCTGAAAATGCCAAAAAGAGACTCAGGATAGAAAGACGGATTTTCACGCGAGTGGACTCGATAAATGTGGGTATGCCGTTGTGCAACGGGCTTTTTCCAGAAAAACGTTACATTTTATGAGCGTAGCTGAGGAACTGTCGAATGTTCTTCGCTGGGCAGCGCAAAGCCCTTGTTTTCGAGTAAAAAACAGGGCTTTTCGACGAGTAGCCGCTGGCGGTGCCCAGAAACGACAAACCCCGCCAAGGGACGGGGTTTGCATTTTGAAACACCAGCTCGAGCCGAGAGTTACCCGTGCAGGGTTTCCGCGGCATACAGGGTGTTTTCCAGCAGGCAGGCACGGGTCATCGGGCCGACGCCGCCTGGCACCGGGGTGATCCAGCCAGCGCGGGGCAGGGCGGTTTCGTAGATCACGTCGCCGACCAGCTTGCCGTCGTCCTGGCGGTTGATGCCGACGTCGATCACGATCGCGCCTTCCTTGATCCACTCGCCCTTGACCAGGCCCGGCTTGCCGGCGGCCACTACCACCAGGTCGGCGCGGCCGACGTGGCCGGCCAGGTCCTTGGTGAAGCGGTGGGTCACGGTCACGGTGCAGCCGGCCAGCAGCAGTTCCATCGCCATCGGGCGACCGACAATGTTGGATGCGCCGACAATCACCGCGTCCATCCCGTAGAGATCGGCCCCGGTGCTTTCCAGCAGGGTCATGATGCCTTTAGGGGTGCACGGGCGCAGCAGGGGGATGCGCTGGGCCAGGCGGCCGACGTTATAAGGGTGGAAACCGTCGACGTCTTTGTCCGGGCGAATGCGCTCCAGCAGTTTGGAGGCGTCCAAGTGTTCCGGCAGGGGCAGTTGCAGCAGCACGCCGTCGATGTTCGGGTCTTCATTGAGACGGTCGATCAGGTCGGTCAGGGCTTGCTGGGTGGTGTCAGCGGGCAGGTCGTAGGCTTGGGAGAGGAAGCCGACCTCTTCACAGTCTTTACGCTTGTGCGAGACATAAACCTGAGAGGCGGGATCGCTGCCGACCAGGATCACCGCGAGGCCTGGCGTGCGCAGACCTTGCTGGCGACGCTCGGCAACACGTTTGGCGATCTGCTGGCGCAGGCTGGCGGCGATCGATTTGCCGTCGATTAGTTGTGCAGTCATTGCGCGTGATTAACCATCGAGAGGGGGAAGAAAAGAGAGCGCATTCTCGCATGCCAGGACGTGAGGGCAAAGGCGCTTGGTCTGCAAATTCCCCTAAGCCCTTTAATTAAATGAATTTTTCTCAAAAATCATTTGACGACCTGTAGGTGGCTCTATACTATTCGTCGCACTTGTCGGGCACAGCCTAGCACTGGTTAGGAAGGTCGAGCGGAATCAACATTCTGCAAGGCTGGAAAGCACTTAGTTTGTAGTCCTCCAAGAGTACAGATTAATAAGGCGCCCGTAGCTCAGCTGGATAGAGCATCCGCCTTCTAAGCGGATGGTCGCAGGTTCGAGTCCTGCCGGGTGCGCCATTAGGCAGCTTTGGCACAAGTAACGCGATATGGTGGGCGTAGCTCAGTTGGTAGAGCACGGGATTGTGACTCCCGTTGTCGTGGGTTCGATCCCCATCGTCCACCCCATATTTCGAAAGGCGCCCGATTAACAGTCTGGCGCCTTTGCTTTAAAGGCTTCAACTCGCGGATGTGGTGGAATTGGTAGACACACTGGATTTAGGTTCCAGCGCCGCGAGGCGTAAGAGTTCGAGTCTCTTCATCCGCACCAAATAAAGCTTCATTCATGTCGGTTGGCATGGGCGGGGTTCAACGAAGAAGTGATTTGGCTTCTTTGTTACGCAATATGGTGGGCGTAGCTCAGTTGGTAGAGCACGGGATTGTGACTCCCGTTGTCGTGGGTTCGATCCCCATCGTCCACCCCATATTTCGAAAGGCGCCAGATTTAACAGTCTGGCGCCTTTTTTGTTTTTGCTGGCTAGAAAGTTCAGCGGCTGCAGGTACTGGGCCGTAGGGGCAGGGCGTTTCGTCGTATTTGTGTTTCTCGATGATGCTGCGCTGCCCGCTGTTCCTGCTCGCAGGATCGGCTGTCGGGGTCATGCCCAGTCGCCTCTTCTATATAAAGGAAGGGTTGGCGCAGAGCCCTGGCGTGATTGGCTGTATTTGCCATGGGGGCGAGGTGCTTTGGTGTATCCGCCCTTATAAATTGCCTGCTGCTTTTTTACCCGTTCTCAGTAGGGTGACTTCTTGAGTTTGACCCACTAGAATGCATGCCCTTGATTCTGGGGTCGGAAACGGCCGGCTAACGTCTGTGCAACGAGGAATATCCATGCAAGTTTCTGTTGAAAATACTTCTGCTCTTGAGCGCCGCATGAGCGTCACCGTGCCGGCTGAGCGCATCGAGACTCAGGTCAACAAGCGTCTGCAGCAGACTGCCCAAAAGGCCAAGATTGCTGGCTTCCGTCCAGGCAAAGTGCCAATGAGCGAAATCAAGCGCCGTTTCGGTGCTGATGCTCGCCAGGAAGCTGTAGGCGACGTGATCCAGTCCTCCTTCTACGAAGCTGTGGTTGAGCAGAAGCTGAACCCGGCAGGTTCGCCATCGATCGAGCCAAAATCGCTCGAAGCTGGCAAGGACCTGGAATACGTTGCTGTGTTCGAAGTGTTCCCTGAGTTCACCGTTGCCGGTTTCGAATCCATCGCAGTCGAGCGCTTGAGCGCTGACGTGGCGGACGCTGATCTGGACAAGATGCTGGACATCCTGCGCAAGCAGAACGTGCGTTACGAAGCAGTCGATCGCGCTGCCCAGAACGATGACCAACTGAACATCGATTTCGTTGGCAAGGTTGACGGCGAAGTGTTTGCCGGTGGTTCCGCCAAGGGTACTCAGCTGGTGCTGGGCTCTGGCCGCATGATCCCGGGCTTCGAAGAAGGCCTGGTAGGCGCCAAGGCGGGCGAAGAGCGCGTTCTGAACCTGACCTTCCCGGAAAACTACCAGAACCTGGACCTGGCTAACAAAGCAGCCGAGTTCACCGTGACCGTGAACACTGTTTCCGAGCCGAAACTGCCTGAATTGACCGAAGAATTCTTCGCCCAGTTCGGTATCAAAGAGTCTGGCATCGACGGTTTCCGCGCCGAAGTTCGTAAGAACATGGAGCGCGAGCTGCGTCAGGCGATCAAATCCAAGGTCAAGAATCAGGTAATGGACGGTCTGCTGGCCGCCAACCCGATCGAAGTGCCTAAGGCCCTGCTGGAGAACGAAGTGAACCGTCTGCGCGTGCAGGCTGTTCAGCAGTTCGGTGGCAACATCAAGCCTGATCAACTGCCTGCCGAGCTGTTCGAAGAACAAGCCAAGCGTCGCGTTGTGCTGGGTCTGGTCGTGGCTGAAGTGGTCAAGCAATTCGACCTCAAGCCTGACGAAAACCGCGTACGTGAACTGATCCAGGAAATGGCTTCGGCCTACCAGGAGCCAGAAGCAGTAGTGTCCTGGTACTACAAAAACGACGAGCAGCTGAACGAAGTTCGTTCGGTTGTGCTGGAAGAGCAAGTTGTGGATACTGTTCTGCAGAAAGCTAGCGTGACCGACAAATCGGTCTCTTACGAAGAAGCGGTCAAGCCGGTAGAAGCTCCACAAGCCGACTGATTGTTTTTGCGTTAGAAGCACACACATAAGCCAGCCTTCGAGCTGGCTTATGCGTATTCAAGACATAACTATTTGGGAGTGACTGCAGAGCATGTTCCGTAATTCGTATATTCAGCAGAACTCTGATATCCAGGCCGCAGGCGGCCTGGTCCCGATGGTTGTCGAGCAGTCTGCTCGTGGCGAACGCGCCTATGACATCTACTCGCGCCTCCTCAAGGAGCGGGTGATTTTTCTGGTTGGTCCGGTAGAGGACTACATGGCCAACCTGATCTGTGCGCAGCTGCTGTTCCTTGAAGCGGAAAACCCGGACAAGGACATCCATCTCTATATCAACTCCCCGGGCGGTTCGGTGACAGCGGGCATGTCGATCTACGACACCATGCAGTTCATCAAGCCAAACGTGTCGACTACCTGTATCGGTCAAGCGTGCAGCATGGGTGCATTCCTGCTGACGGCCGGTGCTGCCGGCAAGCGTTATTGCCTGCCGAACTCGCGTGTGATGATTCACCAGCCACTGGGTGGTTTCCAGGGCCAGGCCTCGGATATCGAAATCCATGCCAAGGAAATCCTCTTCATCCGTGAGCGTCTCAATACGCTGATGGCCAAGCATAGCGGGCACACGCTGGAAGAAATCGAGCGTGACACCAACCGCGATAACTTCATGAGTGCAGAAGCCGCGCGTGAGTACGGCCTGATCGACGAAGTGATCGCCCAGCGCCCAGCTTAAAAATAAGCAGCTCAAAATAGGCTTGGTGGGCTGGTCTGATCACCGGCGGGCTTGAAAAAGCCCGCAATAGCCTTCATCTTGTGTTGCAAGCCTATCGGATTTGGATCGAACGAATGACTGACACCCGCAACGGCGAGGACAACGGCAAGCTGCTCTATTGCTCCTTCTGTGGCAAAAGCCAGCATGAAGTGCGCAAATTGATTGCCGGCCCCTCGGTCTTTATCTGCGACGAGTGAGTCGACCTGTGCAATGACATCATCCGTGAGGAGGTGCAGGAAGCCCAGGCCGAGAGCAGCGCGCATAAATTGCCTTCGCCTAAAGAAATCAGCGGCATCCTTGATCAATATGTGATTGGTCAAGAACGTGCGAAAAAGGTTCTGGCCGTAGCGGTATACAACCACTACAAGCGCCTGAACCAGCGTGACAAGAAGAATGACGACGTCGAACTCGGCAAGAGCAACATCTTGCTGATCGGCCCGACAGGCTCGGGTAAAACCCTGCTTGCCGAAACCCTGGCTCGTCTGCTGAATGTACCGTTCACCATCGCTGACGCGACCACCCTCACCGAGGCGGGTTACGTAGGCGAAGATGTCGAGAACATCATTCAGAAGTTGCTGCAGAAGTGCGATTACGACGTAGAGAAAGCTCAAATGGGCATCGTCTACATCGATGAAATCGACAAGATTTCGCGCAAGTCTGACAACCCGTCCATCACCCGGGATGTTTCCGGTGAAGGCGTGCAGCAAGCCTTGCTCAAGTTGATCGAAGGCACGGTCGCTTCCGTTCCACCACAAGGTGGTCGCAAGCATCCGCAGCAGGAATTCCTGCAGGTCGACACTCGTAACATCCTGTTCATCTGCGGTGGTGCGTTCTCCGGTCTGGAAAAGGTTATTCAAAACCGTTCCACCAAGGGCGGCATCGGTTTCAACGCAGAAGTTCGCAGCAAGGAAGAAGGCAAGAAGGTGGGTGAGTCCCTGCGTGAAGTCGAGCCTGACGATTTGGTCAAGTTCGGTCTGATCCCGGAATTCGTTGGCCGTCTGCCGGTGCTGGCGACGCTGGACGAGCTCGACGAGGCTGCTTTGATGCAGATTCTCACCGAGCCGAAAAATGCTCTGACCAAACAGTATGCCAAGCTGTTCGAGATGGAAGGCGTTGATCTGGAGTTCCGCTCCGACGCCCTGAAATCGGTCGCCAAACGTGCCCTGGAACGCAAGACCGGTGCCCGTGGATTGCGCTCGATCCTCGAAGGTGTACTGCTCGACACTATGTACGAAATCCCCTCGCAGTCCGAGGTGAGTAAAGTAGTGATCGATGAAAGCGTTATAGAAGGCAAGTCCAAGCCACTGTATATCTATGAAAACAGTGAGCCGGCTGCCAAGGCAGCGCCAGACGCGTAAGCGTCGCACTGCTGGATAAAGAAGGGGCCTTCGGGCCCCTTTGCTTTTGTACAGGCTGTTGCCGGCTGCGATCTTTATCGAGCGCTGCTAATCAGCTTGTTTTTTTGCAAGGCAGCCCCCATCTTGGTTTCAAGCTTACTTCCATCTGTTTACGGCCTTATGGCCGCCGTAGAGGCGAAATCATGAAGACAACCATCGAATTGCCTCTCCTGCCATTGCGTGATGTCGTGGTTTATCCGCACATGGTTATCCCGCTGTTCGTGGGGCGCGAGAAATCTATCGAAGCCCTCGAGGCCGCGATGACGGGCGACAAGCAGATCCTGCTGCTGGCCCAGAGAAACCCTGCCGACGACGATCCCGGAGAAGACGCGCTGTATCGCGTCGGGACCATCGCCACCGTGCTGCAATTGCTCAAGCTGCCTGATGGCACCGTCAAGGTGCTGGTCGAGGGTGAGCAACGTGGTGCTGTCGAGCGTTTCATTGAAGTGGACGGCCACTGCCGTGCCGAAGTTTCCCTGATCGACGAAGTCGACGCGCCAGAGCGCGAGTCGGAAGTGTTCGTTCGCAGTTTGCTGTCGCAGTTCGAACAGTACGTTCAACTGGGCAAGAAAGTCCCTGCCGAAGTCCTGTCGTCGCTCAACAGCATCGACGAGCCAGGTCGCCTGGTCGATACCATGGCCGCGCACATGGCGCTGAAAATCGAGCAGAAGCAGGAAATCCTCGAGATTCTCGACCTGTCGGCCCGTGTCGAACACGTGCTGGCGTTGCTGGATGCGGAAATCGACCTGCTGCAAGTCGAAAAACGCATTCGTGGCCGGGTCAAGAAACAAATGGAGCGCAGTCAGCGCGAGTACTACCTGAATGAGCAGATGAAGGCCATTCAGAAAGAGCTCGGCGACAGCGAAGAAGGCCACAACGAAGTCGAAGAGCTGAAAAAGCGCATCGATGCCGCCGGCCTGCCAAAAGATGCACTGGCCAAGGCCCTGGCTGAGCTGAACAAGCTCAAGCAAATGTCGCCGATGTCGGCCGAAGCGACCGTAGTGCGCACCTACATCGACTGGCTGGTCCAGGTGCCATGGAAGGCGCAGAGCAAGGTCCGCCTGGACCTGGCGCGTGCCGAAGACATTCTCGACGCCGACCACTATGGTCTGGAAGAAGTCAAAGAGCGGATCCTCGAATACCTCGCCGTGCAAAAGCGCGTGAAGAAAATTCGTGGTCCGGTGTTGTGTCTGGTCGGTCCTCCTGGGGTCGGTAAAACTTCCCTGGCCGAGTCGATTGCCCACGCCACCAACCGTAAATTTGTCCGTATGGCCCTGGGTGGCGTGCGTGACGAAGCGGAAATCCGTGGTCATCGCCGTACTTACATCGGTTCGATGCCAGGAAGATTGATTCAAAAGATGACCAAAGTAGGGGTGCGCAACCCGCTGTTCCTGCTCGATGAAATCGACAAGATGGGCAGCGACATGCGAGGCGATCCGGCATCGGCCTTGCTGGAAGTGCTCGACCCCGAGCAGAACCACAATTTCAACGATCACTATCTGGAAGTCGACTACGACCTGTCCGATGTGATGTTCCTGTGCACCTCGAACTCGATGAACATTCCCGCGGCGCTGCTCGACCGTATGGAAGTGATCCGCCTGCCGGGTTACACCGAAGACGAGAAGATCAACATTGCGGTCAAATACCTCTCGCCCAAGCAGATCCAGGCCAACGGCCTGAAGAAGGGCGAGCTGGAATTTGAAGCCGAGGCGATCCGCGACATCATCCGCTACTACACCCGCGAAGCCGGTGTGCGTGGGCTGGAGCGCCAGATTGCCAAGGTCTGCCGCAAGACTGTCAAAGAGCACGCGTTGGAAAAACGCTTCTCGGTGAAGGTTACGGCCGACATGCTCGAGCACTTCCTGGGCGTGCGCAAATTCCGCTACGGCCTGGCTGAGCAGCAGGACCAGGTGGGCCAAGTGACGGGCCTGGCATGGACCCAGGTGGGCGGTGAATTGCTGACCATCGAAGCGGCCGTGGTCCCGGGCAAGGGTCAATTGATCAAGACCGGTTCGCTGGGCGATGTGATGGTCGAATCGATCACCGCAGCCCTGACGGTTGTACGCAGTCGGGCCAAGAGCCTGGGGATCCCCCTGGACTTCCATGAGAAGCGCGACACCCACATCCACATGCCGGAAGGGGCTACGCCCAAAGACGGTCCTAGTGCGGGTGTAGGCATGTGCACGGCACTGGTGTCGGCACTGACCGGGATCCCGGTACGGGCGGATGTCGCCATGACCGGCGAAATCACCCTGCGCGGTCAGGTCCTGGCCATCGGTGGCCTGAAGGAAAAACTGCTGGCGGCACATCGCGGCGGGATCAAGACGGTGATCATTCCTGAAGAGAACGTACGCGATCTGAAGGAAATTCCCGACAACATCAAGCAAGATCTTCAGATTAAACCGGTTAAATGGATTGACGAGGTCCTGCAAATTGCGCTGCAATACGCGCCGGAGCCCTTGCCCGATGTGGCTCCCGAGATAGTTGCAAAGGATGAAAAACGCGAGTCTGACTCTAAGGAAAGAATTAGCACGCATTAGTACGTATTAGCCTGGGGGGCTTCCTTGACAGTTTTTTAGAGCCCTTGATATAAAGCGGCTCTTAAGTGTCTGTAGGCCATTCAGCACTCGTTTTTGCTTTCACCAAAAAACTTAGAATCATCTCAAATAGATATAAGGGGACTTAGAGTGAACAAGTCGGAACTGATTGATGCTATCGCTGCATCCGCTGATATCCCGAAAGCTGCTGCTGGCCGTGCGCTGGACGCTGTAATCGAATCCGTCACTGGTGCCCTCAAGGCCGGCGACTCTGTAGTTCTGGTAGGTTTCGGTACTTTCTCCGTGACTGACCGTCCAGCTCGTATCGGTCGTAACCCACAGACCGGTAAGACTCTGGAAATCGCTGCTGCCAAAAAGCCAGGCTTCAAAGCCGGTAAAGCACTGAAAGAAGCTGTCAACTAAGCCTCACTCGGTTTTTTGCCTATCCGGGTCGGGGTCATGCCTGACCTGGCAGCGGGGCGGTAGTACGGGCGATTGGAATATTGCCTGGTACGCCGGGGATCGCGGGTTCGAGCCCCGTCCGCTCCGCCAGTTACGAGAAGGCGCATCCTCGGATGCGCCTTTCTTCTATCCGGATTCTACCCACGCTCCACGGTTGCCTAATTTTGAAGTTCAACCGTTTCTGGGGGACGCATGCTGCAAAATATCAGGGACAATTCACAAGGCTGGATTGCCAAGACTATTATCGGGGTCATCGTTGCACTGATGGCCTTGACCGGTGTCGATGCCATTTTCCAGGTCTCCAGTTCGAAAAACGAAGTGGCCAAGGTCAACGGTGAAGAAATCAGCCAGAACGAGCTGAGCCAGGCGGTTGATATGCAACGCCGCCAACTCATGCAACAGCTGGGCAAGGACTTCGACGCGTCCTTGCTGGATGAAAAAATGCTGCGCGAATCGGCCCTCAAAGGCCTGATCGATCGCAAACTGTTGCTGCAAGGCGCCCATGATTCGAAGTTCGCTTTCTCCGAAGCGGCTCTGGACCAGGTGATTCTGCTGACACCTGAATTCCAGGTCGATGGCAAGTTCAGTGCCGAGCGTTTTGACCAGGTGGTTCGTCAGTTGGGCTACAGCCGCCTGCAGTTCCGCGAGATGCTGGCTCAGGAAATGCTGATCGGCCAATTGCGTGCCGGCCTGGCAGGCAGCGGTTTTGTCACCGATGCCCAAGTGCTTGCCTTCGCCCGTCTGGAAAAACAGACCCGTGATTTCGCGACCCTGAACGTCAAGGCTGATCCTGCCTCGGTCAAGCTGACCGATGCCGAGGTCAAGGCTTACTACGACGAGCACGCCAAGGAATTCATGACACCTGATCAGGTAGTCATCGACTATCTGGAATTGAAGAAGTCGTCCTTCTTCGACCAGGTCACCGTGAAAGACGAAGCGCTGCAGGATGCGTATCAGAAAGAAATCGCCAACCTGGCCGAACAACGCCGGGCTGCGCACATTCTGATCGAAGTCAACGACAAGGTGACCGAGGCGCAAGCCAAGGCCAAGATTGAAGAGGTGCAAGCGCGCCTGGCCAAGGGTGAAAGCTTCGAGGCCGCGGCCAAAGAGTTCTCCCAGGATCCGGGTTCGGCTGCCAATGGCGGAGACCTCGGTTACGCAGGCCCAGGTGTCTATGACCCGGACTTTGAAACAGCGCTGTACGCGTTGAACAAAGACCAGGTCTCGGCGCCGGTTCGCTCCAGCTTTGGTTACCACCTGATCAAGTTGCTGGGTGTTGAAGCGCCGCAAGTCCCGAGCTTCGCCAGCCTCAAGGATAAGCTGACGCGCGACCTGAAAACCCAACAGGTCGAACAACTGTTCGTCGAGGCGACCAAGCAACTGGAGGACTCCTCGTTCGAAGCCTCCGACCTGGCCCAGCCAGCAGCTGATCTGAAGCTGACCGTACACACTTCCGCGCCGTTTGGCCGTGAAGGTGGCGAAGGCGTTGCGGCCAACCGTGCCGTGATCGCTGCAGCGTTCAGTCCAGAAGTGTTGGATGAGGGTGCCAACAGCACCGCCATCGAACTGGATCCGGAAACCGTGATCGTGCTGCGCGCCAAAGAGCATCGCAAACCTGAGCAAATGCCTCTGGCCAGCGTTGATACCGTGATTCGTGCGCAATTGGTCAAGGAGCACGCCAGTGCTGCGGCCAAGACCAAGGCCGAGGAGCTGGTTACCGGCCTGCGCGACGGCAAGACCGCGATTGACAGCCTGGGCTGGAAAGTCACCGAAGCGGCCACCCGTGGTCAGGAAGGTATCGAACCTGCTGTGCTACAAGCCTTGTTCCGCATGCCCAAGCCTGCTGCCAAGGACAAGCCGAGCTTCGACAGCGTGACCCTGGCTGATGGCAGCCTGGTGATCGTGCGCCTCAATGGGGTGAACGAAGCTGCTGCGCCTACTGACGAGGAGAAGGCTGAGTATCGCCGCTTCCTCGCGTCCCGCGTCGGCCAGCAAGACTTTGCCGCCTACCGCAAGCAGTTGGAAAGCGAGGCCGACGTCAAGCGTTACTGATGCCTGACTGACGCGTAAAGCTGCAAACAAAAACCCCGGCCACCAGGCCGGGGTTTTTGTTGGCCGTCAATCAGCTCCGGGCGGGAAACCCATGCTGGCGGGCGTTGAAAACCACCAGCAGGCACAACAGCAGCAAGGCGCTGACCACCCAGGGGAATGTCACGGCGCCCAGGCGCTCGAGCACCACGCCGCCGGCCAGGCCACCACCGGCCATGCCCAGGTTCCACATGGTCACCAGCATCGACTGTGCGGTATCCGCCGAGTCGCCGGACGCTTTCGCCAGGGCGGTTTGCAGCAGGGTGCCCAGAGCGCCAAAGCCCAGGCCCCAGATGGCCACCGCGGCATAGATCAGCGGCGCCGACTCGCTGGCCGTCGCCATCAGCAGCGCCGCCACGATAAACAGCAAGCAACTGAGCAGCATCAGGGGGCGCAGCCAGCGGTCGATCAGCAGGCCGGCGATCCAGATACTCAAGAGCGCCGCGAGGCCAAACACCAGCAGCACCTGATCAGTTTGCCCGGTGAGGCCGGCGGGCTCGAGGAATGGCGCAATGTAGGTGTACAGGATCGTGTGGGCCAGCACGTAGGCCAAGGTCACGAACAGCACCGCCTTCAAGCCGGGCAGGGCGATGACCTGGCGGAGCGGCAGGCGCTTGTCGGCGCTTTGTCCGGGGAAGTCCGGGACTTGCCAGCGGACCCAGGCGATCAGCGCCACGGTGATGACACTGATCAGGGCGAAGCTCGTGCGCCAACCCAGCATATTTCCCACATAGGTGCCCGCTGGAACGCCTAGGGACAGGGCCAGTGGTGCCCCCAACATGGCCACGGCGATTGCCCGTCCCTGCAGGTGAGGCGCCACCATGCGGCTGGCGTAACCGGCCAGCAGCGCCCAGAGCAACCCGGCGAAGACCCCGGCAAAAAAGCGCGCTACCAGGGTCAACCCGTAACTTTCGGACAGGGCGGTGACGCTGTTGACGATGCTGAACCCGGCAATGGCGATCAGCAGCAACGGACGGCGGCGCCAGCCGCGTGTGGCGATCACCAGCGGAATGGCTGCCAGCAACGAACCCACGGCATACAGCGTGACCAGTTGTCCGATCAGTCCGTGCGAGACATTCAGGCCCTCGCTCATGGGCAGCAGTAGACCAGCGGGCAGGGCTTCGGTCATCACGGTGATGAAGCCGGCGATGGCCAGCGCCAGCAATCCCCCTAAGGGCAGGCGTTCGGCGCGCTCCGGCGCCACCGAGGGCAAGGACGCGAGCAGTTCGGGTTCGTTCATGGGCATGAGGTCCGTTTCAGAGGGTGTGTAGATGGCGCCAAGGGTAGTGCGCTGCACGCTCTGGAAAAACAGGCTAAGGTTCCGAACTTATCGGACCTGGATGTCCGCAATGGGGGAATGGAAGAATGGATAGCCTGGGCAGTATCTCGGTGTTTGTGCAGGTCGCCGATGTTCGCAGCTTCACTGAAGCGGGGCGGGTACTGGGGATTTCGTCATCGGCGGTGGGCAAAAGCATCGCCCGCCTCGAAGAGCGGCTGACGGTACGCCTGTTTCATCGCAGCACCCGCAGCATCACCCTGACCGCCGAAGGCGCGTTGTACCTGGAGCGCTGCCGGCGCATCCTGGCGGAAGTCGAGGCGGCCGAGTTCGAGTTGTGCAGCGCCGCCAGCGCGCCGAAGGGCAAGCTCCGTATCAGCGTGCCCCAGGTGCACAGCCTGGTGATGCCGGTGCTTACCGAATTCATGCAGCGCTACCCCGAGATCGAACTCGACATCGACCTCACGGACCGCATGGTGGACGTGGTCGAGGAGGGCTTCGACGCGGTGGTGCGCACCGGCAACCCCAAGGATTCACGCCTGATGGCCCGGGCCCTGGGGCGGTTTCGCCAGGTGCTGGTCGGTACGCCGGAATACTTTGCCGAGCATGGCACCCCGCATGTGCCCCAGGACCTGGCGACCCATGGCTGCCTGCGCCATACCTTTCATGCCAGCGGCAAACTCGAACCCTGGCCGTTGCACGGCGAGGAGGATGGCAGCGACCCGGTATTGATCACCCGCTTCATCAGCACCTCCATCGAAGCCTTGTTCCACGTCGTGCAGCAAGGCTTGGGGATTGCCTGCCTGCCGGACTTCATGGTGCGCGAGGCGGTGGCGCAGGGGCGTTTGGTGCGCGTGCTGGACACGCACCTGGAGCACCAGGGCACTTTCTGGATCCTCTGGCCGTCCAGCCGTTATGCGGCCGCCAAGGTCCGGGTGTTCATCGATCACCTGGGTGCGCGACTTTTTCCGCTAAACGATGGTCAGTAGAGGGGTCAGGTGTGCAACTCACTAATCCATGCGCCGTCACGGGGTGAACTGTTGCACAATACGCCCCGTACCGATTCCCTCAGGATGTTCAATGTTCACATCATTCCCTATGCGTACCGCGGGACTGGCGCTGGTGCTGGCTGCCGCAGCTGGTTGCGCGAAGGACCAGGCCATTTATGAGCATGAGAACTTCGACGACTCCGGAACCTTCTCGCGCAAGTATCCGGTGACCGACACCGCTTCCTGTGAAGCTGCTCGCCGGGCCTTGCTGAGCCAGGGCTACATCATCACCAGTTCCGATCCAAAACTGATCAGTGGCCACAAGAGCTTCCAGCAGACCGGCGACACCCACATGGAGATTAGTTTCAGCGTGGTCTGCGCCGAAGACAGCAGCCATCACGCGACCATGTTTGCCAACGCCTTGCAGGACCGCTACGCGTTGAAGAAGACCAACAACTCCGCCAGCCTCGGGGTAGGGGTGCTGGGGTCGGTATCGATGCCGATCGGCTCCTCCGATGATTCGATGGTCAAGGTCGCGAGTGAAACCGTCACCTCGGGCAAGTTCTATGAGCGCTTTTTTGCCCTGGTGGAATTGTTCCTGCCACCGGATGTAAAAAAGGCCGCCCATATCACCGAGAAACCCAAGACGGACCTCGGCGTACCAGAAGCCAAGCCCGCGCCAGTCACACCGACGCCTGCCGCACAACCTGCGCCAGAACCTGTGCCAGTGCCTGCCGCCGAACCCGTTGCCCCTGCGACGCTTGAGCCAGCGCCCACTGCGCCGGCGGCATCCGAACCGGTAGCACCACCGCCCGAAGCCGCACCGATCACGCCTGCGAACGTCATCGAGCCCGCCCCGCAGACCGCCCCGCAACCTGCGCTGGAGCCAACACTGGAACCCATGCCGCAAGCCGTGCCGCCAGTGATCTCACCCCCGGCCAACCCAGATTCGCTGCCCGCCCCGAGCGAGCCGATCACACCTATGCCGCCCTCCGGCCAGTAACCTGTCAGCCAGCGCTGCGGCCCCTGTGGGGTAACGCAGCCGGGCGCTTGACCTGCATCAAACTGCGCTATCCGGCGCCCATGATAAATTCTTCAGGGTCTGCTACGTTTTATTGGCAGGAGCCACCGTGTACCCGCGTCATTTTTCTTTCATGCGGGCACTTTATGCTGATGGCGTAGGTCATTGGTGCAACGGTTTTCGACACGACTAAAAGGGAATTCGCAATGGACGATTATCAAGAAGAGCTGCTGGAATATCAGGCATTCGAACTCGACCCGCTGGAGCCTGCGGACGACGCTACCGAGTTGTAGTGCAGCCGCTGCAAGTTACAGGTTGCGAGTTTGCGAGGGCTTCAGGCCGATTGCCGATGGCTGCGGCGAAACTCGCCGGGCGTCTGGCCGTTCCAGCGTTTGAAGGCGCGTTGAAAGGCTTCGGCCGAGGCAAACCCCAGCAAGTAGGCGATTTCGCCAAAGGCCAGTTCCGTGTCGCGGATATAAGTCATGGCCAGGTCGCGACGCGTGTCGTTGAGAATCGCGCGAAACTGCGTGCCCTCTTCAGCGAGCTTGCGGCGCAAGGTCCAGGTCGGCAACTTCAAGCGTGCCGCCACTTCTTCCAGGTCGGGTTCACGACCGCCATTGAGCAACGGCCCCAGTAGCTGCGTGATGCGTTCGCGCAGGCTCCGGGTGCGGGTCAATTGCTCCAGCTCCCGCTCACACAGCTGGAGCAGCAGGCGCCAGGTGCTGGGACAGTGCTCGGGGTTGCGTTGCGCCAGGCTGGCCTGGCTCAGGCGCAACTGGTTATGCTCGGCGCCAAACTGCAAGGCGCAGTCCCCCAGCACGGCATAGCGCTCGGCGTAGTCGGGTGCCAGGAATTCGATCTCGATGCGCTCGGCCCGCAGTGGTTGGGGGCAGAGACTTGAGAGTTGCTGCAACCAGCCGGCGATGATCGAGTCCACCACAAAACGGTTGTAGGCGTTGTACGGGCTGATGGAGTAGAACCGCAGCCAGGCCCCTTGGGAATCCTCATGGAAGCTCGACTGGCCGCGATAGTTGGAGCCATACAAGGCTTCGAAGCGAATCAGGCAGCGCGCCGCTTCGCGCACCGTCGGTGCCTGGGCGGCAGTGA
Organism: Pseudomonas sp. NPDC087626; assembly: GCF_044743405.1. NCBI lineage: Bacteria > Pseudomonadati > Pseudomonadota > Gammaproteobacteria > Pseudomonadales > Pseudomonadaceae > Pseudomonas > Pseudomonas sp. NPDC087626. Next base: position 61,067 of record NZ_JBIUWJ010000005.1, on the reverse strand, counting down.
CCCCGGCCAGCCCCGCCTGACCCAACCGACTGAGCTGGCCCATGCGCAGGCCCAGGGCTGGGTCTCCCGTCATCTGGATGGCCGCGTGGCCCAGGCGCATGTAGCGCGGAATCGACAGCCGAGCGCCGGCCTCGGCCAGGCGCGCAGGGTCCAGGCCGTATTGCTCCAGCAGCGGTTGTGGATCGCAGCCGTGACTGCGCACGGCATCCGCCAGGCTATGGACAAAGCCGACGGACAGGTCCCCTAGGCGCATCGGCAGCGGTTTCATGGGTTACAACCAGATATTCAGCAAACGGGCACCGCGGGCTTCGCCATCGGCGAAGTGCTGGCCGTTGCTGCTGAGGAAGCTCTGGCCGGCGCTGCCCTGGTTCCAGAACTGGCCACGCAGGAACACGCTGACCCCGGCATTGGCCAGGCTGCTCGGCGGCTGTGCGGTCAGGGTCAGGCGGTGCCAGGCCTGGCCTTCGCTGAGTTCGCCGGGCTTGAGGCTGATTTCACTGGGAGTGGAGGGGCCCTGGTAACCGCGCCAGGGTTGATCCCAGGTACTGCGGCCGGTGACGAACGCCGGTACCGCGATCAATTCGGCACCTTGGTCGTTGAGCTTGCGGTAGTTGTCCGGGTACCAGCTGTCGTTGCCGATCAGCACTCCCAGACGTCCGGCGGGCGTCTGGATCACGTTGACGGCCCGGTCGCCACTGGGCCGGATAAACTCTTGCTCGGTGAGGGTCGGGCTCAACTGCCGTTGCGGCTGGCCGATGGGCGCACCGTCCCGGCCAAACACCAGGCTGGTGTTGTACAGCGGACCCCGGCCAATGCTCAGGGCGCCGTCTTTGACCGTCGGCTCCGGCAGCACGATGCTGCCCGCGACCAGGGTAATGTCGAATTCCCGGGCCAGGCCGCCGAACAGCGCCTGGTACTGGCGGGCCATGCTCTTGGCCTTCATGCGCAGGTGGGCATCCTCCAGGCGGCTCTCACCCTGGGCGCCGATCAGCGCCCGCAGGAACGGCAGGGGGTTGCTCACCGCCAGCCAGTTCATGGCTTCCTCGAACGTGCTGGCCTGGTACAGCTCGTCCTTCTCGCCGCTGACCATCAACCAGGTGCCGATGTGCTCAGGCAGCACGACGATGGTCTTGGCGTTGAGCAGGCCTTGATCGCGCGCTTGCTGCAAGTAGGCCGCGAGCTTGCGGTGCAGGCGTTCGGGACTTTGATAGTCGGTGGGGAACAGCTCTGGCTGGATCCCCAGCAGGTTGCCCCGGTCACCGGGTACGCCCTGATCCACTGCGAGCTGGATGCGCAGGTCGGACAGGTAATGGCCCACCGGTCGTTCGGCGGTCCACATGGCGTAGGTGGTGAGGGCGGCGAGCAGGGCCATGGCGAATGTCAGGTAAAGAAGTTTGCGCATGAGAAAACTAAAGATCAGCCGTGTGCAGGGTTCGTCGACTAGGGTAGGCCCCATGCCGGCGAATGCCAAGGGGGGCTGCACATTTGGATCAGTAACTTGTCAGTTACGGTCATTGAGTGCAGGCGGGCCGGCTCTTAGTCTGTGACCCATAACCGATGGACGCCCAAGAGCGTTCGCACTTTTTCCGTGATCACTCGTTGTGGAGTTACCGATGGCCGCCGCTCACTACCCGCACCTGTTGGCCCCGCTGGACCTGGGTTTTACCACGTTGCGCAACCGCACCCTGATGGGTTCGATGCACACCGGGCTGGAAGAGAAACCGGGCGGTTTCGAGCGCATGGCGGCCTACTTTGCCGAGCGTGCCCGTGGCGGCGTTGGCCTGATGGTCACTGGCGGTATCGGCCCGAACGAAGAGGGCGGGGTGTACGGCGGCGCGGCCAAGCTGACCACCCTTGAAGAAGCGCTAAAACACCAGATCGTCACCCGTGCGGTGCATGAGGCCGGTGGCAAGATCTGCATGCAGATCCTCCACGCCGGGCGTTATGCCTACAGCCCGAAACAGGTGGCACCGAGCGCGATCCAGGCGCCGATCAACCCGTTCAAGCCCAAAGAGCTGGACGAGGAAGGTATCGAGAAACAGATCAGCGATTTCGTCACCTGCTCCACCCTGGCGCAAACCGCCGAATACGACGGCGTCGAGATCATGGGCTCGGAAGGTTATTTCATTAACCAGTTCCTCGCCGCCCACACCAACCACCGTACCGACCGCTGGGGTGGCGCCTACGAAAACCGCATGCGCCTGCCGGTGGAAATCGTGCGCCGCGTGCGTGAAGCTGTCGGCCCGAACTTCATCATCATTTTCCGCCTGTCGATGCTCGACCTGGTGGAAGGCGGCAGCACCTGGGAAGAAATCGTGCAGTTGGCCAAGGCCATCGAGCAGGCTGGTGCAACGATCATCAACACCGGGATCGGCTGGCACGAAGCGCGGATTCCAACCATCGCCACCAAGGTGCCGCGTGCAGCCTTCAGCAAGGTCACCGCCAAGTTGCGGGGTTCGGTGGGTATTCCGCTGATCACTACCAACCGCATCAACACCCCGGAAGTCGCCGAGCAGATCCTCGCCGAAGGCGATGCCGACATGGTCTCGATGGCACGGCCGTTCCTCGCCGACCCGGAGTTCGTCAACAAGGCGGCTGCCGGGCGTGGCGATGAAATCAACACCTGCATCGGCTGCAACCAGGCCTGCCTGGACCACACCTTCGGCGGTAAGCTGACCTCCTGCCTGGTCAACCCGCGTGCCTGCCACGAAACCGAACTCAATTACCTGCCGGTGCAGCAGATCAAGAAGATCGCCGTGGTCGGCGCCGGGCCTGCGGGGCTGGCGGCCGCCACTGTTGCCGCCGAGCGCGGGCACCAGGTGACGCTGTTCGATTCGGCCAGCGAAATCGGCGGTCAGTTCAACGTCGCCAAACGTGTGCCGGGCAAGGAAGAGTTCTTCGAAACCCTGCGCTACTTCAACCGCAAGTTGCAGACCAGCCATGTCGAGCTGTGCCTGAACACTCGGGTCGATGTGCCACAACTGGTCGCCGGCGGCTACGACGAAGTGATCCTGGCCACCGGTATCGCGCCACGGCTGCCGGCGATTCCCGGCATCGACAATGCCAAGGTGCTGAGCTACCTGGATGTGATTCTGCAGCGCAAGCCGGTCGGTAAAAAAGTCGCGGTAATCGGCGCCGGCGGTATCGGTTTCGACGTGTCGGAATTCCTCGTGCACCAGGGTGTGTCCACCAGTCAGGACCGCGAAGCCTTTTGGAAGGAGTGGGGCATCGACACTCACCTGCAAGCGCGCGGTGGCGTGGCCGGCATCAAGGCCGAGCCGCATGCCCCGGCCCGCGAGGTGTTCCTGCTGCAACGCAAGAAATCCAAGGTCGGCGACGGCCTGGGCAAGACCACCGGCTGGATTCACCGCACCGGTCTGAAGAACAAGCAGGTGCAGATGCTCAACAGCGTCGAGTACCTGAAGATCGACGACGCCGGCTTGCACATTCGCATTGGTGAGACTGGCGAGCCGCAACTGTTGCCGGTGGACAACATTGTGATCTGCGCCGGCCAGGACCCGCTGCGTGAACTGTATGACGGCCTGCTGGCCGCTGGGCAGAACGTGCACCTGATCGGCGGTGCGGACGTGGCGGCGGAGCTCGATGCCAAGCGCGCGATCAACCAGGGATCGCGTCTGGCGGCTGAGCTCTAAGCCAACCCACGTTGGCCCTGTAGCAGCTGTCGAGCCCGCGAGGCTGCGTTCGAGGACGCAGTCCTCGCCGGGTTGGCGTGGGTCCTTGGCGCCTGCTTCGCAGCCGAACGCAGCCTCGCAGGCTCGGCAGCTGCTACGAGGTGCATGGCTGGTAGACTGACGTTCCACTTCTGGTGAACGATGTTGCCGATGTTTTGCGTACCTGCCGATTGGTCTCCCCGCGCTCCCCTCGAACCCCTGCACCTGGACTGGCTCGACCGTGCCGGTGTCGAGGTCGCGGTGCTGCGCCTGGATCTGATCGACCCGCTGATCTGTGGCAACAAGTGGTTCAAGCTGATGGATCATCTCAGGCTCGCCAGCGAGGCGGGAGCGCAGGGCGTCATCAGCCTGGGCGGTGCCTGGTCCAATCACCTGCACGCCCTGGCGGCGGCCGGCAAGCGATTTGGCTTTGCCACCGTCGGCCTGTTGCGCGGGCATCCCCAGTCCAATGCCACGGTGCAAGACCTGCAGGCGTTCGGCATGCACCTGCACTGGCTGGGTTACGGCGGCTATCGAGCCCGGCATGAACCTGGGTTCTGGCAGCCGTGGTTGGCGCAGTACCCGGGGTTTGCGCCAATCCCCGAGGGCGGTGGCGGCTTGGCGGGTGCGCGGGGTTGCGGGCAACTGCTGGACCTGGTCGCTGAGCAGTTGCCTGGCCTGGGCTGGACCGATCACCACGGTTGGTGGCTGGCCTGCGGGACCGGTACCACCCTGGCGGGCCTGGTACTGGCCGAGGCGGGCAAGCATGCGGTGCAGGGTGTGTCGGCGGTGCCGGACGACCACGGTGTGGCCGGGCAGGTCGCAGCGATCCTGGCGCAGGGCGGCTGGTCAGGTGGCGACTATCGGCTGATCGATGGCAGCCGTGGCGGTTTTGCCAAGGTCGACCCGGTGCTGCTGGCGTTCATCGAGGCCACCGAGCAGGCCAGTGGTCTGCCGCTGGAGCCGCTGTACACCGGCAAGGCCTTGCTGGCGCTCAAGCAACAGGTCGAGGCGGGGCACGTGGCCCCCGGCACACGCTGGATCTTTGTGCACACCGGCGGCTTGCAGGGCCGCCGGGGATTTACCTCCCAGGCAGGTGGTTAACCGCGCTTGGGCATCATCCGTAGCAGGGTGTTGTCGCGGTAGAAATAATGGTGCGCCAGTCCGGCCACGGCATGCAGGCCGATCAGCCAGTAACCGATGGTGCCCCCCAGCACGTGCCAGCCTTCGATCTGCTTGGCCAGCTCCTTGTCTTCGCCGATCAGCATTGGCAGGTCGATGCCATAGAACATCACTTGATGGCCGGCGGCACTGGTGATCAGCCAACCGAGGATCGGCATGCCGATCATGAATACATACAGCGCGACGTGCATCAGGGTCGCCAGCAGGCTTTGCCAGCGCGGTGGAGTGGGTACGATTTTCGGTGCCACCCCCAGGCTGCGGGCGAACAGGCGCAACCAGACCAGGACGAACACGGTCAGGCCGAGCATGAAGTGCGCTTCCTTGATCAGGGTCCGTCCGCCACTGCCTTTGGGAAAAATCCCCCGCAGTTCGATGGTGGCGTACACCACGGCCAGCAGCACCAGCATCAACCAGTGCAGTGCGATCGATACGCTGCTGTAGCGTGAGACAGAGTTCTTCCAGGGCATAGGGTTTTTTCCTCACTGTTCAGGTCACAAATCTCCATTCTTGTGCGACGGAGTGCCTTCACTGTAATCCTGTTAGGAAGGAATTGCCTGAGCCAGGTCAGGCTTTTGTCCTACGTATAGCGCTCTGTCACAGGGCTTTACCCAAAAAAAAGCGCCAGCCCCGGTCAAGGGCTGGCGCTTTGTCGGGCGCGAGGGTGATCAGCTGCTTTGTGGCATCTCACCCTGGGCCAGGCGTTTGTTGATGTCGGCGATCACCTGCGGCAGGTCGGTGATGGTGTCGATCATGTAGTGCGGGCGCGAACCTTCGAACAGGCGATGAATGCGCTCGCGCTCGATAGCCAGGGTGTCGCTGCCCAGGGCGCGATAGCCCTCGTACGTCAGGCCCAGCGCGTTGCCGGAGCAGATCAGGGCGACAGTCCACATCCCGGCGCTTCGGCCTTCGAGGATCCCGGGTACGGTGTCATCGATCTTCACGCAGGCGGCGACGTCGTTGATGCCCAGGGCGATGACGTTGGCCAGGGCCTGGGCCGGCCATGGGCGACCGTTGGGCACTTCGTCGGTGGCGACCACGTGATCGGCGATGTAGCCGTTGGTGGCTGCCAGCTCGACCACCTTGTCCATCACCTGTTTCGGATAGCCGGAGCAGGAACCGATCTTGATGCCTTGCTGGCGCAGGTTGGCAATGGTCTCCAGGGCGCCAGGGATCAGCGCCGAGTGCTCGGCGATCTTTTCGATCTGCAGCGGCATGAAACGTTGATAGATGGCGGTCACGTCATCGTCGGTCGGGGTGCGGCCAAACACCTTGCGATAACGCTCGGCCACTTGTGGCTGGTCACACAGGGTGCGGATGTGGTCCCACTTGCCCATGCCCATCGGGCCACGGGCTTCTTCGATGGAGACCTGCACGTCGAATTCGGCGAACGCCTCGACAAAGATCTGGGTCGGCGCGAACGAGCCGAAGTCGACTACGGTGCCGGCCCAGTCGAGGATGGCGGCTTGCAGTTGAGTTGGGTTGTTGTAGTTCATGGTTTGCGAATCCTGTATTTGGGAAATAGTGAACCCTGCAGCAGCTGGCGTAGCCTGCGTCCGGCTGAGCACTGAACAGTCAGATGTCGAGCACTTCCATCTCGCGCAAGACCTCGGCCACGGCGGCCACTGCGGCGCGCATCTCGGCCTGGTTGACGTGACCGATGCAGCCGACGCGGAAGGTTTCGACCTGGGTCAACTTGCCCGGGTAGAGGATGAAACCCTTGGCCTTGACCCGTTCGTAGAACTCCTTGAATTGATAGCGTGGGTCCTGCGGGGCGTGAAAGGTGACGATGATCGGCGCCTGGATGGCCGTCGGCAGGAAGCTGCGCAAGCCAAGCCTGGCCATTTCTTCGAGCAGCACCTGGCAGTTGTCGGCGTAGCGTTGGTGGCGAACCGCCAAGCCGCCTTCTTCGTGGTATTGCAGCAGGGCTTCGTGGAGCGCCGCGACCACGTGGGTCGGCGGAGTGAAGCGCCACTGGCCGGTCTTGGCCATGTAGCTGTGCTGGTCGAACAGGTCCATGGCCAGCGAATGGGAGTTGCCGGCCGCATTGGCCAGGGCGTCCTTGTTGGCGAAGACAAAACCCATGCCGGGCACGCCTTCCAGGCACTTGCCGCTGGCGGCGATCAGCGCGTCGAAGGGCACTTGCCGGGCGTCGATCGGTAGCGCACCGAACGAACTCATGGCGTCGATGATCAGGCGTTTGCCGTGCTCGGCGATGACCTGAGCAATCTCTGCCAGCGGGTTGAGAATCCCGGTGCTGGTTTCGCAGTGGATCAGCGCAACGTGGGTGATGCTGGTGTCGGCCCGCAGCAGGCGGTCGACGTCGGCGGCGGTGGTCGGCTCGTCTTCAGCGGTTTCGAAGGTGCTGAACGAGCGGCCCAGGTATTCACAGATTTTCGCCAGGCGCTTGCCGTACGCGCCGTTGATCAGCACCAGCACTTTACCGTCGCGGGGCACCAGGGTACCGATCGCCGCTTCGACGGCGAAGGTCCCGCTGCCTTGCAGGGGCACGCAGTGGTGGCTGTCGGCGCCGTTGACGATGCTCAGCAGTTGTTCGCAGAGGCTGGCGGTCAGTTGGTTGAAGCGGTCATCCCATGAACCCCAGTCGACCATCATTGCCTGGCGGGTGCGGGCCGAAGTCGTCAGTGGGCCGGGGGTGAGCAGGATGGGTTCGGCAGTGCTCATTCGCGTGTCCTCGTTATCGATGGGATGAAGCTACGGGAGATAAATTGCAATTTGCCGCGCCATCAATCAAATTGTTTGTTGTTATGCCAATCATCAGTAAGGCTTATTCATGAACCTGTTCCAGCTGCGCGCATTCGATGCGGTGGCCCGTGAGGGCAGCTTTACCCGGGCCGCTGCCCGTCTGTTCATCAGCCAGCCGGCAGTCACCGGGCACATCAAGGCGCTGGAGGAGCACTACCAGATCACGCTGCTGCGGCGCACCGCACGGCGGGTCGAACTGACGGAGGAGGGCACCAAGCTGGCGGCGATCACCCGGGCGATGTTCGGCCTGGCCGAAGAAGCCCAGGTGATGCTCGAGGCCAACCGGCAGTTGCTGACCGGGCGCCTGGAAGTCGCGGCGGACGGGCCGCACATGGTCATGCCGATGCTCGCCAGCCTGCGGGCGCGCTACCCGGGCATCACGGTCAACCTGCGCTTGGGCAACGCCCAGGAAACCCTCGCGGCGCTGCTGTCCGAGCACGCCGACGTGGCGGTCCTGACCGAAGTCGAGCCGCGCAAGGGCCTGCACCTGCAAGCCCTGAGCGAGTCGCGCATCTGCGCGCTGGTGCCCGCCGGTCACCCCTGGTCGAGCCTGGACCAGGGCATCAGCCTTGAGGCGCTGGACCAGGTGATCATGGTCCTGCGGGAGCCGAGTTCGATCACCCGCCGTACCTTCGATGAGGCCTGCAGCCAGGCGCGGATCACCCCTCGGGTGCTGCTGGAACTGGACAGCCGCGAAGCGGTGACCGAGGCGGTGGCGGCGGAACTTGGGGTCGGGGTGGTGTCGTCGGTCGAGGTCAGTCACGACCCGCGGGTGCGCGCGGTGCCGATCATCGGTGAGGGGCTGGTCAATCGGCACTTGATCGGCTGCATGCAGCGGCGCCGGGACCTGCGCCTGATTCAGGCGTTTTTTGCCCTGGCGCCCGCCTGATGGAATGTGGCGCGTCTATCGCTAGCAGGCTCACATTGATGGAGCTGAGTGGATGTCCCCCAAATCTGCGAACACCCAGAGCCACTGTGGGAGCGGGCTTGCCCGCGATGGGGCCGGTCCATTCAACATCGATGGTGCCAGACATACCGCTATCGCTGGCAAGCCAGCTCCCACAGGTTGAGTGGATGCCCCCCAAATCTGCGAACACCCAGAACCACTGTGGGAGCGGGCTTGCCCGCGATGGGGCCGGTCCATTCAACATCGATGGTGCCTGACATACCGCTATCGCTGGCAAGCCGCAAGCGGGCGCCGCAAGCGGGCGCCAGCTCCCACAGGCTGAGTGGATGCCCCCCAAATCTGCGAACACCCAGAACCACTGTGGGAGCGGGCTTGCCCGCGATGGGGCCGGACCTGCCTACTCCAGGCTCTCACGCACCATCTGCAAAAACGTCGCCACTACGCGCCGTGAACTCTGTTCGCGCAGGCACACCAGGGTTTCGGTCAGGCGCCGGGTGCAATCGATAATCGGTAGAGCGCAAACCCGGGAGTCGGCGCCGAACTCGGCGGCCGAGACCACGCCCACGCCAATCCCGACCACTACGGCTTCCCGTGCGGCCTCACGGCCCTCCACCTGGATCGCCGGGCGAATGCGCAGGCCGGCCCGGGCCATTTCTTCTTCCAGGGTCTGGCGGGTCACCGAACCGATTTCGCGTAATACCAGCGGAGTGTCGTCCAGGTCCGCCAGGCAGATCGATTCGCGGTCGGCCCAGGGGTGGCTGCGGGAAACGAATGCCACCATCGGGTCGTTGCGCAGCGGCAGTGTCAGCAGGCGTGCATCGCTGACGTCCCGTCCGAGCAAGGCCAGGTCAGCCTGATAGTTGAACAGGCGAAACAGTGATTCGTCGGTGTTGCCGGTTTCGATCTTCACGCTGATGCCGGGATAGCGCTCGCAGAACCGGGCGATTTGCGGCAACACGTGGACCGGGGCATCCACCGCCAGGATCAGGCTGCCGGTCTGCAGTGCCTGGGAGTCGTGCAGCAGTTCCTGGGCCTCGGCTTCGATCACGAACAGGCGTTGTGTGATGCTCAACAGGCGCTCACCCAGGTCGGTCAGGCGCACTGAGCGCTTGTTGCGATGAAACAACAACACACCAAAACGCTCTTCGAGTTTGCGCACCTGGTCGGAGATTGCCGGCTGAGTCAGGAACAAGCGTTCGGCGGCTTTGGTGAAGCTGCCGTGTTTGGCCACGGCATGGAAAGCTTTGAGCTGGGCGTGGGATACCGACATCGCGTGACCTCTTACAGGCTGAGCGTATATTTGAAATACGATAAATCGATTTCTCTTATTCAACAGTAACTGTTTTTATCGTACCTAGCCCCGCAGGTCGGTCAGTCGACCCACGGCGGTGGCCATGATCCTGGCGCGCATGGAACATCTCGAGACAGCGATGGAGCAGGACTCATCTGACCGGTAACGCCCGCCCTCCAAGGGGCCCTGGCGCAGTGCTGAACAATAAAAATACAGGCGTTTGGCTTTCGGAATCTGCCGGCACACTCACACCCTGAGGTCAGATCCACCATGCAAAAGCACATCGGCACCCTCAAGCGTTGGCGCGTGCAAATCTTCGCCATTACCTGGCTCGCCTACGCGGCCTTCTACTTCACTCGCAAAGCGTTCTCCGTGGCCAAGCTGGGGATCGGTGAAGACCCTACCTTTCACCTCGACAAAATGGCCATGGCCAACCTCGACGGGCTCTACCTGGCAGCCTATGCCGTCGGCCAGTTCACCTGGGGCATCCTCGCCGATCGCTATGGGCCGCGGGTGGTGGTGTTCGGCGGATTGTTGATCTCAGCCTTGGCGGCGTTGGTGATGGGCACCTTTGCCACCTTGCCGATCTTCGCTACCTGCATGGTCATCCAGGGCCTGGCGCAGGCCACCGGGTGGTCCGGTCTGTGCAAGAATCTCGGCAGTTTCTACCCCGCCGAACAACGCGGCCGGGTGCTGGGCCTGTGGAGTTCGTGCTACGCCTTTGGCGGCCTGGTGGCTTCGCCTTTTGTCGGCTGGTGGGCCTATACCCTGGTGGGCAGTTGGCATGCGGCGTTCATTTCCAGTGCCGCGGTGGTGGCAGTGGTGGCGCTGCTGTTTTTTATCTTTCAGCGCAACCAGCCTGAAGACGTCGGCTTGCCGGCGGTGGAGCCGCAGCCGCAACTGACAGCTGCCGAGGCAGATGCGCAAAGCCGGATCAGTATGTGGGCGCCGCTGCGCGAAATCCTGCGCAACCGCACGGTGCTGACCCTGGGCCTGGCGTACTTCATGCTCAAGCCAGCGCGTTACGCGATTCTGTTGTGGGGACCAGTGATCGTCTTCGAGCAAATGCCCTCCGTGGGCAAGGTGGGGGCAGCGATCATCCCCACCGCGTTCGAGCTGGCGGGGTTGCTGGGGCCGATCATGATTGGCCTGGCCTCGGACAAACTGTTCGGTGCGCGGCGCTTGCCGGCCTGTGTCTTGAGCCTGCTGGCCCTGACTGTCTCGCTGGCGCTGTTCATGGGCGCCTTGCAGACCGGTAGCGTGTTGCTGGTAGTGGCCTTGTTGTTTGTCATGGGCCTGACCCTGTATGGACCGGACTCGATGATCAGCGGTGCGGCCGCGATTGACTTCGGCACCGCCAAGGCCGGCGCCACCGCCGCTGGTTTCGTCAACGGCTGCGGTTCGGTCGGGGCGATCCTCGGCGGCCTGCTGCCGGGCTACTTCGACACGGTCACGGTGTTCATCGTGTTTGCCGGTTGCGCGTTGTTTTCTGCCCTGGTGCTGATCCCCCACTGGAACAGCCGCCCGGCAGGGCTGCAACCTAACCGTGCGCTTGTGCCGACGGTGCCGGTAACGATTTAGCCACTGCACAGCTGATTGCTCCCTGCCGCCGCTCTTAGCCTGACCGGGGCGCCTTGCCGGCGTGGGGCAGCAACCAGTCGAACAACAGTTGGTTGTGCCCCGTGCGTGCAGACGGGCTGGTGGGCCTGGCACTCTCAATGAAGCTCAGGCGTTGCTCGCTGTTCCAGTGTTGCTGGAAGTACTCGGCCAGCGCCACGCATTGCCCCGGATACAGCAGGCACAGTTGGTCCGGGGTGCGGGCGAACTCGCAGGCCAGCTGTTTTTTCTGCGCGGGTGAAAGCGCCAGGTTACCCGACGCCAGGCTGGTGCCCTGCATGACCACGTCGCTGCGATCCAGGCCGCTCAACTCCTTGAGGCCGGGGCGTGGCATACGCACGATGTACCAGTTGGCGTGGGCCAGGCGGTCGGTGGTCGCGGGCGGGCGTTCGAACAGCGAGATCTCACCGCTCCAGCCGCTGTGCTGGGGCTGAGGTAGCCTGGATTGTTCGAGGGGGTCCACGCCAGGGGTGGGTGTGGGGCTGAACAGTGGGCCGACCAAGGTGATGCTGTCTGCAGTCAAGTGCAGCACGTTGCCATTGGCTGTGAGGCTGATGGGGTGTTCTTCAGCGTGCCGTGCCGGGCCATTGCGCACCACGCCGAGGTCGGTGTCATACAACACCGGTCGATCGGGATCACCATCAAGGAAGCTGACCTGGACTTCGCTACCGCCTGCGGGCACCTGCGTGGCGGCAGCGGCCACCTGGACCCTGGGCAACCAGAGCCCCGAGGGCGCATCACCCACGTCCTGCTCAGGCCACAACCGGACCTCCACCCGACCCAGTGCGTCGAGCACTGCCGGCTCTACTACCCGACCGATTTGCTGACCGTGGATGCGCGGCTTGGGGTGCTTGAGCGCCGGGCGGAATTCGCTGGACCAGGGAATGGCGGTGAATTGATTGCGGTAGAGGTTCGCTGAGCCTTGGTGCTCGACCTCGCAGAGCAACCACTGGTCATTGAACACTGCGACAGGATGGCCGCTGACTTGCAGGATGCCGCCACTGCACAGACCCGGCTGGGTACTGTGCCCCTGGACTTGCCGGTGCAGGCACCGCAGCCGTTCGAGCTCGCGCCGGCTCAACTGGAGCTGGTGCTGCTGGGTTGTGGCCTGAGCGATTTGATTGGCGGCGTCTGCCGGCGCGGGGCTCGACTCCTGTGGTTCGCCCCGTGGCTGAACGCTGTGGCGCGGCGCGGAGTCGAGCCGGCTGTGACATTGAAACAACTGGCTGATCACCGGCTGGTCGGCACTGGGCGCAAAGGCGGTCTCTAGCGGGTGCTGGGTGAAGCTGGCGCTGTCCTCGGCGAACACCAGTACATGTCGGTCGTGCTGGTGTTCAAAGTGAAAGTGGATGCCTTCCTCTTCACACAGCCGATGCAGCAGGTGCAGGTCGGTTTCGTCGTACTGGATGCACAGCGCCCGCGGTGGGTACTCGCCATGGTGCAGCTCGAAGCGGTAACTGTCGGCGGGCAGGTTGTGCTCTTCGAGCAGCTGGTGCAGCAGTTGTGGCACGCTCAACTCACGCCGCACACGCCGTCGTGGCGTTTGCTCCAGGGCTACCAGGCGAGGTGCCAGGGTCAGACGATAAGTGATCTGCCGTGCGCTTGCCTCGATCAGAGCGGCGCACTGGACGATCCCGTGGCGACCGCAATCCGCACCCAGGCTGAGGTAGGCCGGCTGGTGCAGCCACTGCTCAAGCCGAATCGCCGGAGCGGGGCCGAGCAATTCGATCTCCAGTTGGTACAGCTGGTTGAGGGCTTCGTGCCCTTTGAACTGACGCACCGCAAAACTCAAGGCGAGCTCGGGGAGGGTCAGGGTTGGGCTCAGGCCCGGGGGGCTTTCCATGTCGTTGTGCATCACACACCCTTGTGCCTTGAAGTTCGGGACATCGAGGGTACGAAACACTGAGGGTTAATAGTCAGCCCCTAAGCGCATTTCAGAAAGCCCCTACAAGCGCTTGTGGTGATGTCGCTCATCCACTGCAGTTTTTGGTCGATTGCCAACTTTTTGCCGTATAAACTTGCGCAAAGCGTCGGCCAATAGATGTCTCGGCGCCACAGATCAAGAGAGTGAGTTATGGGCGCACAGTGGAAGGTTAAACACAAAGAAGCGGCAGCCAACGCCAAGGGGAAAATCTTCGGCAAGCTGGTGAAGGAAATCACCATTGCTGCGCGTAACGGTGCCGATACCGCAACCAACGCGCATTTGCGCCTGGTGGTGGAACAGGCCAAGAAGGCCTCGATGCCCCGTGAAACCCTGGAACGGGCGATCAAGAAGGGTTCGGGTCAACTGGGTGAGACCGTGCAGTACCACCGTGTGACCTACGAAGGGTTTGCCCCGCACCAGGTACCGCTGATCGTTGAGTGCGTGACCGACAATATCAACCGCACCGTGGCGGAAATCCGCGTGGCGTTCCGCAAGGGTCAGTTGGGGGCTTCCGGTTCCGTGGCCTGGGACTTCGACCACGTGGGCATGATCGAGGCAGCGCCGGACACTCCGGACGCCGATCCGGAGATGGCTGCAATCGAAGCCGGTGCCCAGGATTTCGAACCCGCCGAAGACGGCGCGACCCTGTTCATCACCGAAGCCACCGACCTCGATTCGGTGCAGAAAGCCTTGCCGGAGCAGGGTTTCACCGTGTTGTCGGCAAAACTGGGCTACAAGCCGAAGAACCCGGTCAGCGGCTTGACTGACGCGCAGATGGAAGAAGTCGAAGCGTTCCTTGAAGGCCTGGACAACCACGATGACGTGCAGGACATGTTTGTCGGGTTGGCGGGTTGATCTGATTCGCCAGTGACACCGTCATCGCGAGCAGGCTCGCTCCCACATTAGATCGCGCCCGACCAGGCAACTCGGTCAACTGTGGGAGCGAGCCTGCTCGCTATTGACCGCGCAGCGGTCACAGACTTTCCAATTGCTCCACGACTTCGTTGAACCCGGGCCGTGCCAGCACTTGGGGCTGACAGCACTGGCGCTGCAACCTCTCCAGTACCTCGCGTCGTGCGGCACTCAGGCCGGAGTCGATCCGCGCCAGTAACTCCCCCAGCAGAATCCCGAAGGCGCGCACTTCGATGCGTTGCAGTGCGCGGGTTTCCAGGGTCTCGGCGCGGGCATGGAAGGACGCTGCGCCGAAGTCCCCCAGCAGGCAGTCGCCCTGATCGTTATACAAAGTGTTGTGGCCATACAGGTCGCCGTGGGTGATGCCCTGTCGATGCAGGTGCGCAGCGGCCGAGGCGATGCCGCGGGCGATGTTCAATGCCACTTCGGCGCTAAAGCGCGTGTCGGGCTCATACACGTCGCGGCTGCAGGAATCCAGGCTGGGCAAGGCAGCCAGGTTGCGATAACTGCGGTCGATCAACCCCATCACCAGGCCGGCCTGTTGCTGTGGATGGTCGACGATGCGCCCCAGCACGCTGATCAGCTGCGGATGAGTGCCGGCGCTGAGGCAGGCGTTCATTTCATGCAGGGGCGAACCGTCGCTGGTCATCGAGCCTTTGTAGAGTTTCACCGCGACCTGGCGCTCCGGCAGTGATGACGGCTGCCACCGTGCCTGATGAATCACCCCCGAAGCGCCTTCGCCCAGGCGCTGCTGCAGCTGCAATTGCGCCCAGGGGATGTGTGCGGTGGCGGCCAGCGCGCTGGCATCGGCCTCGGTTTCCAGCGGATTTCCGGCATACGCCAGCCAGGCCAGGGACGGCAAGGTCAGCAACCACTGGGGCAGTTCGCTGAGTTGGTTTTCGGCAATGCGGATCAATTCCAGCCGATGGCACTGGCCCAGGCTGGCGGGCAGGCTGCGCAACCGGTTGCCGGCGAGCATGAGTTTTTGCAGCAGGGGGCGTTGCCCCAGTTCGCTGGGCAATTGCTCCAGTTCATTGTCGGTCAGGATCAACCAGCGCAACTGTGGCGGCAGGGCCGTGGCCGGGACCCGCTGCAGGTGATTGCTCTTGCAGCCGATCATGCTCAGTTGCTGGCATTGACCCAGGCTGGCCGGCAGTTCGCGCAAGAGATTGTTCGAGCAGAACAGCACCCGCAAGTGGCGCAGTCGGTGCAGGTCGTCCGGCAATTGGCGCAAGGCGTTGCCGCTGAGGTTGAGCACTTCGAGCGAGTCCGCCAGGCTGTAAATTTCCTCGGGAAACTCCTCCAGGCCGCACGACAGGTCCAGTCGTTTGATCCCGGCCAACTCGCCGGATCGCAGTTGTGCAAGGGTATGCATGAACACATCCAGTCAATGGAAGAGAGGGCGGCGTCGAGCCTGCAAACGTTGGAATGATAACGGTAAACGTCCGGGTCTGGCGGCTAGAACTTCAGCGTTTGCTGGATGACCTGGGTAGCCGGGTCGCGGGCTTCGCTGACCATCGCATAGTTGTAGCCGGCCCCGGACCAGTACTGCGCCTGCAATTCTCCGTCGCTGCGACTGCCTTTGGGGAGCAGGTAGTTCCGCGGGCCGGGCGGGCGGATGTAGAAGCTGATCTTGCGCCCGCCTTGGTCTTCATACATCACCATGGCCGCCGGGCCCTGGTCGGTGCTCAGCAAACGTGCGCTGACCGGCTGGAAACCCGCGTTGGCGAGGTCCGGCAGGCGGTTGGCGTGGGCAAAATAATGATCGAGCCAGCCCTGCATGTCGCCGTCATCGCTGACCCGATAGTCGGCCGGCAGCAGGCCTTGCTGGGCGAACATCCGGTACGCCTGCATCGCGTCAGTCATCGGCAGGGTGCCACCGCTGAGCGTCATTTGCCGTGCTTGCCAGCCACCCAGGCCGCCGACACTGACTGCGATCAGCAGCAGGGCGGCACTGGCCAGTTGGCGCCGGGACTGGCGCTTGCGGCGTTGGCGAATCAGCCCCGGGTCGAGGTCGGGGTTGTCCGGTTGTTGCAAGGCGCCGCCCAGGGCTGCCCGCAGTCGCTGGGCGTCCTGCTGCCAGGCGCGTACCTGCCCGGCCATCTGCGGATTGGCCGCCAGGTACGTCTCCACCAGGCGCCGGTCGGCATCGTTGAGCTGATGGTCGACGTAGGCGTGCAGGTCATTGACGCTGGGCGGCATGCTGATCATTTGAGTCTCCGCAGGGAAGGGCTACTGATTTCACCGTCGCTGAGCTGACGCAAAGCCTGGCGCGCCCGGGACAGACGAGACATCACGGTGCCGGTCGGGACCCCGAGGATCTCGGCGACCTCTTTATAACTCAAGCCCTCCACCGCAACCCAGAGCAACAGCGCCCGCTGCTCGGTGGATAACCGGTCGAAGGCTTCCAGGGTGGTCTGCGCAATCACTGTGCGCTCCAGCGAAGGCTGCGGCTCGTCGCGGCCGGTGAAAAACTCAAGCATCCGCGCATAACGCCGGGAGCGGCGATGGGCGTCGAGAAACTGCCGGTACAGAATCGCAAACAGCCAGGCCCGCAGATCGCCCTCCGGGTGTTTGCTGCCCCAACTCGACAGCGCGCGCTCCAGGCACGACTGCACCAGATCGTCGGCGCTGCTGGAATTGCGGGTCAGCGAGACCGCAAAGCGACGCAGCCTGGGGATCAGTTCACGTAACTGTTCGTCGAGAGGGTTCATGGTGGGTGGGCCAGTCACTACGCTTGGGACCAGAGAGACGCTTGGCAGTGGAGGTTATTCCCGTGGCGCAGAAATAAACATCGGGCCATGGAATAAACGTCGAAGGGCAACGTCTGCCTGATCCTTGCCACACGCCGTTCCCGGCCCTGGAGTGTTACATGGTAGATCGTTCCCCACCCCCCGACAGGCTTCCTTTAAGTCCCGTCAGCCTGGCCCTGCGCCTGGCAGCGATTGGCCTGGTGGTTGGCGCCATGGCCGTGGCCTTTGCCTACGTCAACGGTTCTCTCGACCCACAGCGCTTGACTCCCAAGGCACTGGTCAGCGTGCTTGAAACCAACAACGGCGTTCACCCAGGATTTCGCCGCAACCACGCCAAGGGGGTGTGCGTGATCGGCTATTTCGAGAGCAGCAACGAGGCGCGTGCCTATTCCACCGCGCAGGTGTTCAACGCTGCACGAACCCCGGTGGTCGGGCGGTTTGCCTTGCCCAGCGGCAATCCTTACGCACCAGATACCAGCGTGCCGATCCGTAGCCTGGCGCTGCGCTTCACTCAGGCCGATGGGCAACAATGGCGCACGGGCATGAACAGCATGCCGGTGTTCCCGGTGGGTACACCCCAGGCGTTTTATCAGTTACAGCAGGCGCAGAGCCCAGACCCTGCAACGGGCAAACCGGACCCAGCGGCCGCCCCGGCATTTTTTGCCGCGCACCCGGAAACCGCGCCGTTCCTGCGCTGGATCAAGAGCGCCAAACCCTCGGCCAGCTACGCCACCGAGACCTATAACGGCATCAATGCGTTTTATCTGGTGAATCCGGCGGGTCAACGCCAGGCCGTGCGTTGGGGGGTCGTCCCGCAGGCCCGGGACGGCGCAACCACCAGCGCCGCACAAGGCGCTGATGTTCTCGAACAGGACTTGCGCGAGCGCCTGCAGGCCGGGCCGTTGCGCTGGCAGTTGCTGATCACCCTGGCCGATCCGACGGACCCCACTGACGATGCCAGTCAAGCCTGGCCGGCCGAACGCAAGGTGCTGAACGCCGGGACGCTGGTACTGCAAAGCAGCCAGGCGCAAAACAGTGGCGAGTGCCGGGATATCAACTACGACCCGCTGATCCTGCCCAGTGGCATCGAGCCCTCGAAAGACCCGTTGCTGGCCGCGCGCTCGGCCGCCTACGCCAGCTCCTATCTGCGCCGGACCAGCGAAGTCGGTCAGTTGCCTGACGCTAAACAGGAGGCCGCCCAATGAGCGCGCAACCGAACCACTTCGCGCCCCTGGCGCGGCTGCTGCACTGGCTGATGGCATTGCTGGTGATCGCCATGCTGTTCATTGGCGCCGGCATGGTCGCCTCGGTGTCCGAGCGCCATGAATGGCTGATCCACCTGCACAAGCCGTTGGGCGTGGCGATCCTGTTGCTGGTGATCGTGCGCCTGTTCGTGCGCTTCTCGACGCGTCAACCGCCCTTGCCGGCGGACCTGCCCGATTGGCAGGTGCTCGCGGCCAAGGCGTCCCATGGGCTGCTGTATGCCCTGATGCTGACCTTGCCAGTGCTCGGCTGGGCGATGATTTCGGCAGCGGGTGATCCGGTCACGCTGGGCATTGGCGTGCAATTGCCAGCAATCGTGCCGGCCAATGCCGCGCTGTTCGCCTTCCTGCGCAGGGCCCATGGGTACCTGGCCTACCTGCTGTTCCTCACGGTATTGCTGCACCTGGCCGCAGCGCTGTTCCACGGCTGGATCCGGCGTGACGGCGTATTGCAGAGCATGCTGTCCGGCAAGGATCACTGATCGGGCAGGGCGCTGCTGGCGAGGCCTGAGGGCCGCATGCGCTGTGGCATGCGGCCCGTTGAGCGATCAGCGCAGGGTTTTCACCAGTGCGGCGACGGTCGACAACACATCCTTGCCCAATTGCATCGAGCGCTTGCCGGACCAGCCGGTGTGGGGGTTCGGGGCGTCGTTGTGGTCCTTGAACGGCATCTCCAGGGTCAGTGACAGGCAGTCGAATTTCTGTCCGACGCTGTTGCAGGCCAGGGTCATGTTGGCTTTCCCCGGTAGGTCGCGGGTGTAGCCGTGGGTGGTCTGGAAGTCACGGGTCTGGTGTTTCAGATGGCTGCGAAAGTGCTCCTCAAGCGCAGCCAGGCGTGGCGTGTAGCCAGGGTTGCCTTCGCAGCCGGCCGTGAACACGTAGGGGATTTCTTCATCGCCATGGATATCCAGGAACAGGTCAACGCCGTATTGGTCCATGTGCTGCTGCACGAACCACACTTCCGGACTGCTTTCCTGGCTTGCGCTCTGCCAGGCACGGTTGAGGTCCTGGCCCATGGCGTTGGTGCGCAGGTGGCCGTGGAACGCCCCGTCCGGGTTCATGTTCGGCACCAGGTACAGGTCGGCACTGGCCAGCAGGCTGTTGAGCTCTGGGTCATTGTGCTGTTGCAGGCGTTCGATCACTCCCTCCATGAACCATTCGGCCATGTGTTCGCCGGGGTGTTGCTGGGCGATGATCCAAACCTTGCGCTGGCCTTCGGCGCCACTGCCTTTGCGCAACAGTTGAATGTCACGGCCCTCGACGCTCTTGCCGGTGGCCAGTAACTCGGTACCGGCCTTGCTCAGCGCCTGCTCGATCAGCCAGTCATGGCGGCCGCGGCTGTAGGGCTCGAAGTAGGCGAACCAGGCGTGAGTCTCGCGGGCTTCCAGGCTGAAGCGCAAGCAGTCGCCTTCGAAAATGGTCGGCACCCGGAACCAGTTGACGTGGTCGTAGGAGGCCACCGCCTGGTAACCGTCCCAGGCCTTGTTGTAGGAGGACTTACTGGCGTTGCTCAGGCGAAACCAGTGTTCTTCGCCCACATGCAGGCCGCTGGCCTTGAAGTGGAACCACTGGAAATGCGGGCTGCGGGTGTCGGGCTTGATGGCCAGCAAGGCCTGTAGCGGATTGCTGAGGTCCAGCACTTCGATGTTGCCGCTGTCGAAGTTGGCAGTGATATCAAAGGAGCGTTGAGCCACGGTCATAATCTCATCCTGGATATGATTTTTATGGCGCTACTTTACACGGGCGAGGGGTAAAGCCGAGGGCAATTTACCGGGAAAGGAGGGGGGCGTCGTCCTTGACGCTGCAGCAGCTTAGTGGCTATGCGATTGATTCTCAAGTGCTATTTGTCAGTGTTTAATTCGGGTTTTTGTGAGTTGTGTTGCAAAAAGGTGGTCTTTTGATATCATGCGCGCCATCGAATTTAGCAGTACCAGTCTTCATTAGCCTGAAGCCAAAGCCAGAATAACTGGCAAAAAAAAGACCCGGCAAAAAGCCGGGTCAAAAACCGTGATTAGCCTGATGAGGAGATATTCCAAGAGTCCGACCTAAGGTCCCTTGGTCTATCGACTGATCTCGCGACCAGCTGCATGCAATAATAATCATTATCATTTGCAAGTCAACTATTTTTACCCGCCTCATAGGAAATATCTTTCCTGTCGTTTTGCCAGACGCCGCGACCTGCCTCAGGTTCCGACGTTTTACCTCGGTTTCAACCGCGTAATCTCAGTAGATCCGCTCTGCGTCCAGTGACCTGTCCACCATGGCTTTTGCCATGTCGATCATGTGCACCACCGAAAACGCCAGGTCGCGGCGTGGGCCCTGCAGGTTGTCCGCTGACTCATGGGCGGAGGCGGCCGCACAGCGCAACAGGTCCGAGGCATGCGCCAGGGCCTCCTCGCGACTGACGTGAGGGCTGACATCGAAGAAGCGTTCGATGACTTGGGGATCTGAAACAGCGGGTTTCAAGTAATAGTCCAGCGCGCGTTGGGCGGCGGCGCAGTTATTGAGTGAACTGAAGTCGCTGGTGGTTTCCGGCGTGGGCAGCGTGTTATCGGTGAGATCCATGGTGAGTACCTATTCCGAGGGTGGGGCCGTTGGTGTTGGTAGAGAATAGTACTAACTGTATTCATGACCAAAAATTAAATACTACAATGTGTGTGTTGAGGGTCAGCCAGCGCGAAGTATTGTTCCGCCCATGGATAAATGGATTGAATTGGTCAAGGCCAAGATGAGTGAACTACGGATCACTCAGGAAAAACTCGCAGAGCGTCTCGCCATGTCACAGGGTGGCGTCGGGCATTGGCTGAACAAGCGCCGGCAGCCCAGCCTCGATGACATGAACCGGGTGTTGCAGGAACTCGGATTGGGTTTTCTCGAGGTGGCCATGGTGCTCAGGGAGGTCGAGCAGGCGCAGGACGAGGGTGCAGAACCGGGATCGCTGGCGCAAAAGTACAACCCATACTTTCGTTACCCGGTGAGCGATTGGCGGGTCCTGTCGCAGGTGCGCGAGGCCCAGGTGCCGGCCTACGGCAACGGGCGCTCCGAGATGACGGATTACCATGCCCAGGGCGCAGCTTTCTGGTTGGTGGTGGTGGGGGATGCGATGACCGCACCCACAGGCATCAGCATTGCCCAGGACATGCTGATCCTGGTCGACCCGGCGGTGGAAGCGGTACCGGGCAAACTGGTGATCGCGCAATGGGCCGACAGCGCCGAAGCGACCTTTCGCAAGTTGATCGAGGAGAGCGGGCAACGTTATCTGGTGCCCTTGAATCCGACCTACCCCAAAGCCCTGTTTACCGAGCAGTGTCGGATCATCGGCGTGGTGGTACAGGCCACCGCGCGGTTTTAAACCGGCAGGTCCTGGCTCACAGGACCTGCCGGTGACTCGCGGTTACTCCAGCTCGACCAGCGCGCTGCCCTCGGTGACCATCTCGCCTTCCTGGCAATACAAGGCCTTGATCACGCCATCCTGGGGCGCCCGAATGCTGTGCTCCATCTTCATCGCTTCGAGCACCACCAGCGGCGCACCGGCTTCCACAGTCTGCCCAGGTTCGACCAACACCCGGACAATGCTGCCGTTCATCGGGGCGGTCAGGCCGCCTTGATGGCTGTGGCTCGCTTCAACCGCGGCAATCGGATCGTACTCGCTGATGCAACGCAACTCGCCTGCCCACTGCAGGTACAGATGCTGGTCCTGGCGAATCGCCCGCAACTGGCGGCGCAGCCCCTGATGCTCGACACGCAACTGCTCATCCTTGAGCTCGGCGGTGTGGGCGTTGGTCGGCGCCAGGGTAATGGCCCGGTCCTGGCCTTCACAGCACAGGTGCAGGGTGGTTTCAGCCGGCAAGCCGGCACGAAAGCCATTGCCGTTGGCCCAGGGTGAGCTCGGGTCGTCGCCGCGCACGTTGGGGCGCCGGCTTTGGGCGAAGGCCTGGGCGGCAGCGTGCCAGAACTCATCGCTGAGTGCCTGGGGCGCCGGCAGCAATTGTTCCTGGTAGCGTGGGATAAATCCGGTGTCCAGTTCGGCTGCGGCGAATGCCGGATGTGCGACGATTCTGCGCAAGAAGCTGATGTTGGTCTTCAAGCCGCCAATGGCGAACTCATCGAGCATGCTCAGCAAGCGCAGGCGTGCCTGTTCGCGGTCCTCGCCCCAGGCAATCAGCTTGCCGAGCATCGGGTCATAGTACGGCGAAACCACGTCGCCTTCCTCGACGCCACTGTCCACTCGACGTCCCGGGCCCGGGGCTGATTCGCGGTACAGCGCTAGGTGCCCGGTAGCCGGCAGGAAGTCGTTGCTCGGGTCTTCGGCGTACAGACGCACTTCGATCGCATGGCCGATCAGCGGCACCTGCGCCTGGGTCATCGGCAGTGGCTCGCCCTGGGCGACGCGAATCTGCCAGGCCACCAGGTCCAGGCCGGTGATGGCTTCGGTAACCGGGTGTTCAACCTGCAGGCGGGTGTTCATTTCCATGAAGAAGAACTCGCCACGCGAGTCCAGCAGGAACTCCACGGTGCCGGCACCGACATAACCGATGGCCTGGGCAGCCCGTACCGCCGCTTCGCCCATGGCTTTACGCAGCTCGGCGCTGAGGCCGGGGGCCGGGGCTTCTTCCACCACCTTCTGGTGGCGACGCTGAATCGAGCAGTCCCGTTCGTTGAGGTACAGGCAGTTGCCGTGTTGGTCGGCGAACACCTGGATTTCCACGTGGCGCGGCTTGAGCAGGTACTTTTCCACCAGCATCCGCGAGTCGCCGAACGATGACAGCGCTTCACGCTGGGCCGAGGCCAGGGCTTCGGCCAGTTGGCTGGTGTCCTCGACCACTTTCATGCCCTTGCCGCCGCCACCGGCCGTGGCCTTGAGCAGCACCGGGTAGCCGATACGCTCGGCGGCAACGCGGAAGGTTTCCAGGTCCTGGGCTTGCCCGTGATACCCCGGGACCAGCGGCACGCCGGCGGTTTCCATCAAGGCCTTGGCGGCAGACTTGCTGCCCATGGCGTCGATGGCCGAGGCCGGTGGGCCGAGGAAAATCAGCCCGGCGTTTTCGATGGCGCGGGCAAAGCCGGCGTTCTCCGAAAGGAAGCCGTAGCCGGGGTGAATCGCCTGGGCGCCACTGGCCTTGGCCGCGGCCAGCAATTTGTCGATCTGCAGGTAGCTGTCGGCCGCTTTGCTGCCGCCCAGGTCCACGCGGATATCCGCTTCGCGGCTGTGGCGTGCGTCACGGTCAGTGGCGCTGTGCACGGCCACGGTGGTCAGGCCCAGGGCCTTGGCGGTGCGCATGACCCGGCAAGCGATTTCGCCGCGGTTGGCCACCAGCAGGGTGGTGAGTACAGGTGCGCTCATCAACGCGGCTCCTTGGTGGTGGATGCTGTCTGCCAGCTCGGCGGACGTTTGTGCAGGAAGGCGCGCAAGCCTTCCTGGCCTTCGGGGCTGACGCGGATCCGGGCAATGGCGTTTTCGCAGTAGCGGCGCAGGGCTGGGTTCAGTGCGCCGCTGCCGACTTCACGCAGCAATTCTTTGCTCGAGCGCATGGCTTGCGGGCTGTTGAGCAGCAGGTTGCTGATCCAGCTTTCGACCTGTGACTCCAGCTCGCTGGCCGGATAGCTTTCGCTGAGCAGGCCCAGTTCCCGGGCCCGCTGGCCACTGAAGCGCTCGGCTGTCAGCGCATAACGACGGGCTGCACGCTCACCGATGGCTTGCACGACGAAGGGGCTGATCACCGCTGGCGCCAGGCCGATGCGCACTTCCGACAGGCAGAACTGCGCGTCGTCGGTGCCGATCGCCAGGTCGCAGCAACTGACCAGGCCCACCGCGCCGCCAAAGGCCGCGCCCTGGACCACGGCCAGGGTCGGCAGCTTCAGCTTGGCCAGGTTGTACATCAACTCGGCGAGCTCGCGGGCATCGTCCAGGTTGGTGTGGTAGTCGAGCTCGGCCGATTGCTGCATCCAGGCCAGGTCGGCGCCGGCACTGAAGTGCTTGCCGCGGCCGCGCACCAGCAGGAAACGCAGGCTTGGATCGGCCTGGACCTTGTCCAGCGCCAGGATCAGTTCACGAATCATCTCGGCGTTGAACGCGTTGTTCTTGGCTTCGCGGCTGAGCCAGAGCGTGGCGAAACCACGGGGATCGGTCAGCAGTTCCAGGGTATTGAAGTCGCTCATGTGTAACCTCTGCACAACTCTTCGATGCAGGCGTCGGGCTTGCCGGCGAACGTCATTGCGCTTATCTCAAGCGCTCTTTTCGCGGGTAGCCTGGCGCCTGCGGGATCACATCCGGAACACGCCAAAGCGGGTCGGTTCGACCGCTGCGTTCAGCGAAGCGGACAACGCCAGCGCCAGCACGTCACGGGTTTGCGCCGGGTCAATGACCCCGTCGTCCCACAAACGCGCACTGGAGTAGTAGGGGTGGCCCTGTTCTTCGTACTGATCGAGGATCGGTTGCTTGATCTCGGCTTCCTGGGCTGCGCTGAAGTCCTGGCCGCTGCGTTCGGCCTGCTCGCGCTTGACCTGCACCAGCACGCCTGCGGCCTGCTCGGCCCCCATCACGCCGATGCGCGCGTTGGGCCACATCCACAGGAACCGTGGATCGTAGGCGCGCCCGCACATGCCGTAGTTGCCGGCGCCGAAACTGCCGCCAATGATCACCGTGAACTTCGGCACCTTGGCACAGGCCACCGCGGTCACCAGTTTGGCGCCGTGCTTGGCGATGCCGCCGGCTTCGTATTTCTGGCCGACCATGAAACCGGTGATGTTTTGCAGGAACAACAGGGGAATCCCGCGCTGGCAGGCCAGTTCGATGAAGTGCGCGCCTTTCTGCGCGGCTTCGGCGAAGAGGATGCCGTTGTTGGCGAGGATTGCGATCGGATAACCGTGCAGATGGGCAAAACCGCACACCAGGGTGGTGCCGAACAGCGCCTTGAACTCATCGAATACCGAGCCGTCGACCAGGCGCGCGATCACTTCACGCACATCAAACGGTTGCTTGGCGTCAGCCGGAACCACGCCGTACAGCTCGTCGCTGGCAAACAGCGGGGCAATCGGCGTGCGCTGCTGCAGCTCGCCCAGCTTGCGCCAGTTGAGGTTGGCGACGCTGCGCCGGGCCAGGGCCAGGGCGTGTTCGTCGCTGTCGGCGTAGTGGTCGGCAACCCCGGAAATCTTGCAGTGCACATCGGCCCCGCCGAGGTCTTCGGCACTCACCACTTCACCGGTCGCGGCTTTCACCAGCGGTGGCCCGGCGAGGAAAATCGTCGCCTGCTCACGCACCATGATGGCTTCGTCGGCCATGGCCGGCACATAAGCCCCACCGGCGGTGCAGGAACCCATGACCACGGCGATCTGGGGAATGCCCATGGCGCTCATGTTGGCCTGGTTGAAGAAGATCCGGCCGAAGTGCTCACGGTCCGGGAACACCTCATCCTGGCGTGGCAGGTTGGCTCCGCCGGAGTCCACCAGGTAGATGCACGGCAGGCGATTCTGCTGGGCAATGGTCTGCGCCCGCAGGTGTTTTTTCACCGTCAGTGGGTAGTAGGAGCCGCCTTTGACCGTGGCATCGTTGGCAACGATCATGCATTCAACGCCTTCGACCCGGCCGATGCCGGCAATCACACCCGCTGCCGGCACGTCTTCGCCATACACCTGGTACGCCGCCAACTGGCTGATTTCCAGGAAGGGTGAGCCGGGGTCGAGCAAGCGGTTGATCCGCTCGCGGGGCAGCAGTTTACCCCGTGAGGTATGCCGCTCCTGGGCCTTGGCGCCGCCGCCTTGCTGGACCTGGGCGAGCAGGGTGTGCAGCGCGTCGACCTGGGCAAGCATCGCCGCACTGTTAGTGGCGAATTCCGCCGAACGGGGGTTGAGCTGGGTGTGCAAAATCATGGCTTACTCCGTAAGCAGCTTTAAGCGACAAGCTTCAAGCTGCAAGAGGACGGCTTCTACTTGTCGCTTGAAGCTTGCCGCTTGCAGCTGACGAAATTTATTTCGTTTCGTTAAACAGTTCGCGACCGATCAGCATGCGACGGATCTCACTGGTGCCGGCACCGATTTCGTACAGCTTGGCGTCGCGCAGCAGGCGGCCGGCCGGGAATTCGTTGATATAGCCGTTGCCCCCCAGGATCTGGATCGCGTCGAGGGCCATCTGGGTGGCGCGTTCGGCACTGTAGAGGATTACCCCGGCGGCGTCCTTGCGGGTGGTTTCGCCACGCTCGCACGCCTGGGCCACCGCATACAGGTAGGCGCGGCTGGCGTTGAGCTGGGTGTACATGTCGGCGACCTTGCCCTGGATCAGCTGGAATTCGCCGATGCTCTGGCCGAACTGCTTGCGGTCGTGGATGTAGGGCACGATCAGGTCCATGCAGGCTTGCATGATCCCGGTCGGGCCGCCGGACAGGACCACGCGCTCATAGTCCAGGCCGCTCATCAGGACTTTGACGCCACCGTTGAGCACGCCGAGGATGTTCTCTTGCGGGACTTCGACGTCGTCGAAGAACAGCTCGCAGGTGTTGGAGCCACGCATGCCCAGCTTGTCGAATTTGTTGCTGCGGCTGAAGCCTTTCCAGTCACGCTCGACGATGAACGCGGTGATCCCGTGCGGACCCTTTTCCAGGTCGGTCTTGGCGTAGATCACATAGGTATTGGCGTCCGGACCGTTGGTGATCCAGGTCTTGCTGCCGTTGAGCACATAGTGGTCGCCGCGTTTATCGGCACGCAGCTTCATCGATACCACGTCGGAACCGGCATTCGGCTCGCTCATGGCCAGCGCGCCGATGTGTTCGCCGCTGATCAGCTTGGGCAGGTACTTGGTTTTCTGCTCGTGGTTGCCGTTACGGTTGATCTGGTTGACGCACAGGTTGGAGTGGGCGCCGTAGGACAGGGCGACCGACGCCGAACCGCGGCTGATTTCCTCCATCGCGACCACGTGGGCCAGGTAACCCAGGCCGGCACCGCCGTACTCTTCCGCGACCGTGATGCCCAGCAGCCCCATGTCGCCGAACTTGCGCCACAGGTCCGCGGGGAACAGGTTGTCGATGTCGATCTGGGCGGCGCGGGGCGCGATCTCTTTGCTGACGAATGCGCGGACCTGATCACGCAGCATGTCGATAGTTTCGCCGAGGGCAAAGTTCAGAGACGGATAGCTCATGGGGCACCTTTAAACTTGTTTTTATCAATGGAGAATCGGCCTGCGATGCGCGCCGAGTCGACTGTCACCTTTACGTTAACGTAAACCTGAGACGAATGGCTGTCAATCGCCCTTTACGTTAACGTCAACTTGAGCGAGAGTAGAGGCAGTTCAGGTCGGGTCCGGCTGCATGATGCCGGACTTCCACACACCCGCTAATAAAGACAATAGGGGTCGTCATGGATCAACACAGTGCTCACCCACAGCACAGCTACACCCGTGGCTCACAGGACAAAGCCTTGCTGGCGATGACCATTGGCCAGGCATTCGACAACACGGTCGCCCGCAACCCGCAGGGCGAAGCGTTGGTGGTCCGCCACCAGCAGTTGCGCTACAGCTGGACGCAACTGGCCGAGGCGGTGGAGCTGCACGCCAGGGCGCTGCTGGCGCTAGGCCTGCAGGCCGGGGACCGCCTCGGTGTCTGGGCGCCCAATTGTGCCCAGTGGTGCATCAGCCAGTTCGCCAGTGCGAAGATCGGGGTGATCCTGGTCAACATCAACCCGGCCTATCGCAGCTCGGAGCTGGAGTACGTGCTCAAGCAGTCCGGTTGCCAGTGGCTGGTATGTGCCGGCTCCTTCAAGACCTCCGATTACCACGCCATGCTGCAAGGCCTGGCGCCGGAGCTGGCGCAACACCCGGTCGGCCAATTGCAGTGCGAGCGCTTGCCGCAACTGCGCGGTGTCATCAGCCTCGACCCGCAGCCACCCGCAGGCTTCCTGCCCTGGTCGCAACTGACGGAGCTGGGGGCTGGGGTGCCGCCCGAACAGCTCAAGGCGCGGCAGAACAGCCTGCATTTCGACCAGGCCGTGAACATTCAGTACACCTCCGGCACCACCGGTTTCCCCAAGGGAGCCACCCTCAGTCACTACAACATCCTCAACAATGGCTACATGGTCGGCGAAAGCCTCGGGCTGACGGCAGACGATCGCCTGGTGATCCCGGTGCCGCTGTATCACTGCTTCGGCATGGTGATGGGCAATCTGGGGTGCATCACCCATGGCACCACCATGATCTACCCCAACGACGCTTTCGACCCCTTGCTGACCCTGGAAACCGTAGCCCAGGAACAGGCCACTGGCTTGTATGGCGTGCCGACCATGTTCATCGCCATGCTCGATCACCCGCGGCGCAAGGAATTTGATCTGTCGTCCCTGCGCACCGGCATCATGGCCGGGGCGACCTGCCCGATCGAAGTGATGCGCCGGGTCATCAGTGAAATGCACATGAACGAAGTGCAGATTGCCTACGGCATGACGGAAACCAGTCCGGTGTCGTTGCAGACCGGTCCTGCGGACAATCTGGAGCTGCGGGTGACCACCGTCGGCCGCACCCAGCCGCAATTGGAAAGCAAGATCATCGATGAGGCCGGCAACCTCGTGCCACGCGGCACCATTGGTGAACTGTGCACCCGCGGCTACAGCGTGATGCTCGGCTACTGGAACAACCCCGAAGGCACCGCTGAAGCCATCGACCAGGCGGGCTGGATGCACACCGGCGACCTGGCGACCATGAACGAAGAGGGCTACGTGTGCATTGCCGGGCGTAACAAGGACATGATCATTCGTGGCGGTGAGAATATTTACCCGCGCGAGCTGGAAGAGTTCTTCTTCACCCACCCGGCGGTGGCGGACGTGCAGGTAATTGGCATTCCGTGCGAGAAGTATGGCGAGGAGATTGTCGCCTGGATCAAGTTCCACCCCGGCCACAGCGCCAACGAGCTTGAACTGCAAACCTGGTGCAAGGAGCGCATTGCCCACTTCAAGACGCCACGTCACTTCAAGTTCGTCGAGGAGTTCCCGATGACCGTGACCGGCAAGATCCAGAAGTTCAAGATGCGCGAGATCTCTATCGAGGAACAGCGCAAGACCAAGGGCTGACGGTGGGGGCGGGGCGCAAGCAGGCACCGCAAGCGGGCGCCCAAAACCACTGTAGGAGCGAGCTTGCTCGCGAAGGCGATCGTACATCCAGCATGGGTGTTGAATGCATCGCCGCTATCGCGAGCAGGCCCGCTCACACGGTGGGCACACCCAAACCCCAGACAGCACAAAGGGGAGCCGAAGCTCCCCTTTAATTTGTCGTTGCGTGCTCTTTTTTTATTATTAAGGGGCGGTCTATTGTTGTTTTTGGCAACCGTGGCCCTTTACCGCTGTTTTGTGCGACCCCCATGCGGGGTCAAGAGCAAACGTATTTTTTTGAGCGCTGATTTGCTTTCTCGCCAAGCGATCCAACCAGTTCGGGAGCTACCTGAAGGTAGTTTTATTGTTCTCTGCCCGGTTGCGGGTCACTGCAAGCAGCACCCTGAAAAGCACACCTTCTCCAAAAAAATCTGTTAGCTGCGTCTCTGCCGTGTTGTTTTTGTTATGTCAGAGTCGTTACGTCTTATTTTTATTAGGTTTGCCGCTTTTTTTGTTCTTGTTATGCCATAGAGATAGCAGAACCCGTGCCAACTTTTAAAATCCCTTTAAAATCAATGATTTAGTATTTTGTCGAAAAAAACCTGACGCAAAAATCCTTCAGGTTGTTTCCGTGTTACTCGTTTTGTTGCGGGGCGGTAACACCCCGCGACACATTTACTGGGCGCTGCGGGCCTTGGCCACGCGCGAACCCGTTACTCGCCCCAGGACGTCGCAGATCTGCTGGCCGGCCACCAGCAACTGCTGCATATCCACCCCCGTCTCGATCCCCAGGCCGTTGAGCAGGTACAGCACGTCTTCGGTGGCCACGTTACCGCTGGCGCCCTTGGCGTACGGGCAACCGCCCAGGCCGGCGATGGAGCTGTCGAACACCGCGATGCCTTCCAGCAGGCTGGCATAGACGTTGGCCATGGCCTGGCCGTAGGTGTCATGGAAGTGGCCGGCCAGCTTGTCCCGTGGCACCTGCGCGCCCACTACCTCGAACATCCGTCGGGTAGCGCCGGCGGTACCGGTGCCGATGGTGTCACCCAGGGACACCTCATAGCAGCCCATGGCATACAGCTCGCGGGCGACCAGGGCCACCTGCTCCGGGGCCACGTCACCTTCGTACGGACAGCCCAGCACACAGGACACGTAACCGCGCACGCTGACGCCGTGTTGGCGGGCGGCGTCCATGATCGGCACAAATCGCTCCAGGCTTTCGCTGATCGAGCAATTGATGTTGCGTTGCGAGAAGGCTTCGGAGGCGGCGGCGAACACCGCGACTTCCTTGACCCCGGCGGCCATGGCGTCTTCGAACCCCCGCAGGTTGGGCGCCAGCGCGCCGTAGGTGACCCCGGGCTTGCGCTGGATTTGCGCGAACACCTCGGCGGAGCCGGCCATCTGCGGGACCCACTTGGGCGAAACGAAGCTGCCGACTTCGATGTAATCGAGGCCTGCGGCCGTCAACGCGTCGACCAGCCGCACCTTGTCGGCGACGCTGATCGGCTGGGCTTCGTTTTGCAGGCCATCGCGCGGGCCGACTTCGATCAGGCGTACATGGGAGGGGAGGGACATATCAGGTTCACCTGTGGTTAGGAGTGTGAAGGCGCGGCCTGCTGGCTCTTGAGGGTCTGTTCCAGCGCCTGGACGCAGCGCTCTTCGGCGGTGTCGAGTTCCAGCTTCATCTGTTCGATGTCGAGCAATTGCTGTTCGAGCTGTTCACGGCGCTCGCTGATTTTTGCCAGCATGCTGTTCAACTGCTTGGTGTTACCGCTGGTGGGGTCGTAGAGTTCGATCAGTTCGCGGCATTCGGCCAGGGAAAAGCCAATGCGCTTGCCCCGCAGGATCAGCTTCAGGCTGACCTTGTCCCGAGGCGAGTAGATCCGCTCCTGCCCGCGCCGCTCGGGACTCAGCAGTCCTTGTTCTTCATAAAAGCGAATGGCGCGGGTGGTGATGTCGAGCTCGCGGGCGAGGTCGGAAATGCTGTAGGTCTGGCTGCTCATGGCGCGCTCGAAAAAGGGGCTTGGCGCTAAGCTAATGTCAGCTTGACGTAAACGTCAAGCTGCAAGCACTGCGCCAGCCCTGATTGTCCGATACCCGCCCTCAAGCTTGCTGCTTGTCCAGCTTCTTCTCGTGCGCGGTGACCTGCTGGCACAACTCGATCATCTGCTCGCGCATCCAGCGGTTGGCCGGGTCCTGGTCGGTGCTTTCGTGCCAGTACAGGTGCGTTGCCACCGGGGGCACATCGTTGACCGGCAGCAAGAATGATTGCAGTTCATGGCGGCGGGCAAAACGCTCCGGCACGGTCATCACCATGTCGGTTTGCTGCAGGACCTGGGAGGCCATCAGGTAATGCTGCGACCGCAGGGCGATCTTGCGCTGGATGCCCATCTTGCCCAGTGCCAGGTCGACATGGCCCAGGCCGCTGCGGCGGCTGGAAATATGGATGTGGGTCAGGGACAGGTAATCGTCGAGACTGAATTTTTCCTTGCCGGCCATGGGGTGGCCCTTGCGCATGGCGCAGACGTAGCGGTCTTCCATGAGTTTGACGTGGCGCACTTGCGGGTCGGTGTTGAGCGGCGCATCGACGGCGAAGTCCAGGCGGCCAGCGGCCAGTTCCTTGGTGGTTTCGCGGCGCTTGGACAGGAAACTCTCGATGATCACGCCCGGGGCCAGGCGGCGCAGGCGCTGGAACAACGGCGGCAGGATCACCGCTTCCGTGAGGTCGGTCATGCTGATGCGGTAAGTCTTGACCGCCTGCAACGGGTTGAAGATCCGACTTTCCTGGACCGATACCCGCAACAGCGAGAGCGCGTTGCGCACCGGGCCGATGATGTTCTGCGCCATGGGTGTCGGCACCATGCCCTGGGCCGTGCGTACGAACAGCGGGTCGTTGAAGGTCTCGCGCAGGCGGGCCAGAGCGTTGGACACTGCGGGTTGGGTAATGCCGACGATCTGCCCGGCACGGGTCAGGTTGGCTTCGGTGTAGATGGCATCGAAGACGATGAAAAGGTTGAGGTCGACCTTGCTCAGATTCATGTCACTACGCTCTTGTTTTAGGTGGGCTCGATAAGTCGATCATATATCGGTGATGAATGTTAATACACGCCGAGAATAGGCTAGGTAAATTATCAACGCTGATCTAGCATCAATTCATGCCCTCAAACACGACTTCATCACCTCGTCAAAAAAGGTAGCTGCCCATGGATTTCGCTTATTCGCCCAAGGTTCAGGAATTGCGTGAACGCGTGACTGCGTTCATGGATGCTTACGTTTATCCAGCCGAAGCCGTGTTTGAGCGCCAGGTCGCCGAAGGCGATCGTTGGCAGCCCACCGCGATCATGGAAGAACTGAAAAGCAAGGCCAAGGCCGAAGGCCTGTGGAACCTGTTCCTGCCGGAATCGGAACTGGGCGCCGGCCTGAGCAACCTCGAATACGCACCGTTGGCGGAGATCATGGGGCGCTCCCTGCTGGGGCCGGAACCCTTCAACTGCTCGGCGCCGGACACCGGCAATATGGAAGTGCTGGTGCGCTACGCCAACGAAGAGCAGAAACAGCGTTGGCTCGAACCGCTGCTGCGCGGCGAGATTCGTTCGGCGTTCGCCATGACCGAGCCAGACGTAGCTTCATCCGATGCCACCAACATGGCGGCCCGCGCCGAGCGCGATGGCAACCAGTGGGTAATCAATGGCAAAAAATGGTGGACCTCCGGGGCCTGCGACCCGCGCTGCAAGATTCTGATCTTCATGGGTCTGAGCAACCCGGATGCGCCGCGCCATGCACAGCACTCGATGATCCTGGTGCCGGTGGACACCCCCGGGGTAAAAATCCTGCGTCCGCTGCCGGTGTTCGGCTACGACGATGCACCTCACGGTCACGCCGAGGTGCTGTTCGAAAACGTCCGTGTGCCCTATGAAAACGTGCTGTTGGGCGAAGGTCGTGGATTCGAGATTGCTCAGGGTCGCCTCGGCCCAGGCCGCATTCACCACTGCATGCGTTCGATCGGGATGGCCGAGCGCGCGCTGGAGCTGATGTGCAAGCGCTCGGTCAATCGCACCGCCTTCGGCAAACCGCTGGCACGCCTGGGCGGGAACATCGACAAGATTGCCGACTCGCGGATGGAAATCGACATGGCACGCCTGCTGACCCTCAAGGCTGCCTACATGATGGACACCGTGGGTAACAAAGTGGCGAAAAGCGAAATCGCCCAGATCAAGGTGGTCGCCCCGAACGTGGCCTTGCGCGTCATCGACCGGGCGATCCAGATCCATGGCGGTGCCGGGGTGTCCAACGATTTCCCGCTGGCCTACATGTACGCCATGCAACGCACCTTGCGCCTGGCCGATGGCCCGGACGAAGTGCACCGTGCGGCGATCGGCAAGTTCGAAATCGGCAAGTATGTGCCCAAGGAAATGCTCCGTAGCGGCCAGTAAACCACGCCCCTCCTGGCACCCGCCCGCGCCTATGGTGTGGGCGGGTGCTGGCGTTTCTGTCCTAGGCCGGCAGCGCCTGCTCGCCGCGACCAAAACGCTCGCGATACACCGACGGCGCCAGCCCGACCACCGTGCGAAATGCCACACGAAAACTTTCCACACTGCGATAGCCGCACTGCTGCGCGATCTGCTCCGTGGTGTGCCGGCTGCTTTCCAGCAGTTCGCGGGCGCGGGCCAGGCGTTGCTGTTGCAGCCAGGACTTGGGCGAGGCCCCGGTGGCTTCGCTGAAACGGCGCAGGAAAGTACGCTCGCTCATTGCTGCCTGGCTGGCCAGGTCGCGCACTTCCAGCGGTTCATGTAAACGCTCGCGAGCCCATTGCATCACCCGTGACAGGTCGCTGCGGGGTGTGCGACTGACGGGGGCGGGGATGAACTGCGCCTGGCCGCCGGTGCGTTGCGGTGACATCACCAAGCGGCGCGCCACCGAGTTGGCCACCTGGGTGCCAAAATCTCGCGCCACCAGGTGCAGGCAGGCATCGATGCCGGCGGCACTGCCGGCCGAGGTGATCAACTGGCCCGAGTCCACGTACAGCACGTCCGGGTCCACCAGGATGTTGGGGTAGCGCGCGCCCAATTCGTCGGTGTAGCGCCAGTGGGTCGTGGCGCGCAAGCCGTCGAGCAGACCGCTGGCCGCCAGGACAAATACCCCGGAACAGATCGACACCAGGCGCGCCCCGCGCCCGTGGGCCCGGCACAATGCCGCCAACAGGGCGGCGGGCACCGGCTCGCTGCGGCTGCGCCAGCCGGGAATAATGATGGTGCGGGCGGTTTCCAGCAGTTCCATGCCGCCATCGGCCAATACCTGAATGCCGCCGGTAGCCCGCATCGGACCCTGGTCGACGGCGACGATCTGGTGCTGGTACCAGGGGAAGTCGAACTCGGGCCGTGCCAGGCCGAAGATCTCCACCGCAATGCCAAACTCAAAAGTGCAGAGGCCGTCGTAGGCCAGGATCGCTACAGAACCGGGGGTGCGGTGCATTTGGCGGAAAGTTCCCAGTGAGTGTCTTGTGCGCCACTGTAGCGCTTCAGGTCGATTCGATACAGTGCTGGCAAGCCCACACTTGCTTTGGAGAACACCCATGACCAGCCTGGTTCGCGCCATTCCTGCCGCCCCTTGCGCCGTTGCGCTGATGCATTTCAGCAACCGCCTGACCTTTGAAACCGATTGTTCCGACGTCTTCAGCAGCCAGGAGGCGGGTGCAGTGGATTTTGTTCTGGTGGATGTGCGTGGGCCTTTGGCTTACCAGCGCGGACATCTACCGGGGGCGATCAACATTCCCGGCCGCCTGATCACGGCCGGATTGTTGGCGGGCTACCCCAAGGACACTTTGTTCGTGGTGTATTGCGCCGGCCCCCATTGCAACGGCGCCAACAAGGCCGCGGTGAAACTGGCGGCGCTGGAGTACCCGGTCAAGGAAATGATCGGCGGTGTGACCGGGTGGCTGGATGAAGGATTCGAGTTGAGTGACACAGGCGCAGCGCGGGCCGAGGTGGCGATTGGCTGCGAGTGTTGAGCGTGCGTTACCGGGAGGCCGCGGTTGCGGCGAGGTGCCACTGATCCAGCGTCACTTGCAGCCAGTCGTACACCTGGCGGTACGCCGCGCTGTGGTCCTGGTTGCGGGGCAGGGGCGATTCGTCGGCGAAATGGACGTTGAGCTCGGCAACCGACTCGGCATTCCATTCCGGGTGGAACTGCAAGCCGACACGGGTCGGGCCGACGTCATACATTTGCTCTGCACATATCGCGCTGCTGGCCAACAGCCGGGCATCGGGCGGCAGGTCAATCGCGTCTTCGTGCCACTCAAGGACCTTTAATGCCGCGCCATCGGCAAAGTTGACGGCGGTCCAGCCGGTTTCAGTCGTGGCCATGCGCCGCACCTGGCCGCCCAGGCTCAGGGCCAGCAATTGCGCCCCCAGGCAGATGGCGAACACCGGCGCCCCCTGCGCCAAGCTGGCAGCCAGCCACTGGCGTTCTTGCGCCAGCCACGCGGGACCGGCGTTGGATTCGTAAGGCCCGCCCAGGATAATCACCGGCGTCGCACTCGCTGCAGGCAGGTGCCCGAGGTCAGCGCGGAATATCTCCAGGGTCAGGCCCCGGGATTGCGCCCAGGTGGCAATGGCTCCCGGGCCTTCGGCAGGGTGGTGCTGAATCAACTGCAATGTATTTGAAGGTGCGGACATGGGCTGGAAACCGTCGCAGGTGAATGTCGGACTGCGCAGGCATCATGACGCAAAGCGTCGCGCGTCTGTAGGCCATTTCAGCGCGTCGGCGCAGGGGGGCATTTACGCTCTACCTTCGCCACTTTTCTATAACTATTTGTCGCATATACACAATTTGCTCGCTGGGTGCAGCTCTAGACTGCCGGCCACTTCGATAAATACCAGCCACAAGCTACCGTCGAAGTTGCCAATAAGAGTCTCCGCACACAGGAGTTATAAATGAAGAAGCTAGTGATGTTCGGTGCTCTGGCACTGTCCGTGTTGTCCCTCTCGGCTGTAGCCGCAGACGCCAAGCCGATCCGTATCGGTATCGAAGCCGGTTACCCGCCGTTCTCGATGAAAACCCCTGACGGCAAGCTGACCGGTTTCGACGTGGACATCGGCGACGCGCTGTGCGCGCAGATGCAAGTCAAGTGCACCTGGGTCGAGCAGGAATTCGACGGCCTGATTCCCGCGCTCAAGGTCAAGAAAATCGACGCGATCCTGTCGTCCATGACCATCACTGACGACCGCAAGAAGAACGTCGACTTCAGCATCAAGTACTACCACACCCCGGCACGTTTCGTGATGAAGGCTGGATCCGACATCAAGGACCCGCTGACCGAGCTCAAAGGTAAGAAAGTCGGGGTTCTGCGTGCCAGTACCCACGACCGTTTCGCCACCGAAGTGCTGCAGCCGGCCGGTATCGTCCTGGTGCGCTACGGCTCACAGCAGGAAGTCAATTTGGACATGGTCTCCGGCCGCCTCGACGCGATGCTGGCCGACTCGGTCACCCTGGACGACGGTTTCCTGAAAACCGACGCCGGTAAAGGTTTTGCGTTTGTTGGCCCGACCTATGAAGACGCGAAGTACTTCGGCGGCGGTGCGGGCATTGCCGTGCGCAAGGGCGATAAGGAGCTGGCGGACAAGTTCAACACCGCTATCACTGAAATCCGCGCCAATGGCAAGTACAAGCAAGTACAGGACAAGTACTTCAATTTCGACGTTTACGGCGAGTAATTTCACCGTTGGAAAAGGTGGCCACCATTGACGCGGTTGCCACTTTTTTACAAGCGCCGGAGTGCCGGCCCAGCAAAAACCACAGATCTCGGCAATACCCCCATCCCCCGTAGCAGCTGTCGAGGCTGCGTTCGAGGACGCAGTCCTCGCCGCCCTTGACCAAGGTCGCCGCACTCCGGCCTCCATCCATTCCCCACTTCCGCTCGCATGCTACGCTGCCCCGCGAACCCGCCCGATTAAAGGAAGGTCCATGCTCAAGTTGTTTGCCGTATTTCTGTTGCTGGTATCCCCGGTCGTCCAGGCCCAATCGGTGCTGCACGACGATCTGCCGCTGCAGTACCTCGAACAATCGCCCCCCGGCTCGGCCAATCAGCCGCTGGTGATTTTTCTTCATGGCTACGGCAGCAACGAGGCGGATCTGTTTAGTCTCAAGGAGGGATTGCCGGCGTCCTATACCTATTTGGCAGTACGTGCGCCGCAGGTGCTGGAGCAGGGCAGTTATCAGTGGTTTCACAAGAAGGGGGACGGGGCGTACGACGGCGACAGCGATGACTTGCAGCGCAGTGCCGCGTTGCTGGCGGACTTTGTCACGAAGGCGGCGAACAAGTATCACACCACGGCCGATCGGGTATTCCTGGTGGGCTTCAGTCAGGGCGCGATCATGTCTTACGAGGTCGCGCTGCGTCATCCCACGGCGGTGCGTGGGATAGCGGCGTTGAGTGGCAAGGTGCTGCCGGTGCTGCGCAGTCAGCTCAAGGCCGACCCGGCGCAGGCCTCGCTGGCGATTTTCATCGGACACGGTACGGATGACCAGCGCTTGCCCTTCACCGATGGCAGTGACGCCAACAGCCTGTTGTCGGGGCTGGGCCTGGTGCCCGAGTTCCATGCGTATCCGGGGCTCGGGCACAGTATCAGCGAGCGGGAGATCGAGGACCTCAACGCCTGGCTGTTACGACTTAATCAGTAACTCGCCGGGTTATTTTTCGCCGAGGATGCTCTTCACCAGGGCCGCGTGTCCGGCTTGGTCGTCGGCGCGGGAGATGATCTGAATCAGCATCATCTGCGTGCCGGAGCCGGCCAGCAGGCTGGTGTTGAGGGTCGGGCCGCCGCCCTGGGTGGCGGTGAAGTCGATCTGGCGCAGGCCGAGGCCTTTAATGGTCAGGCTTTTTTCGCTTTGTTTATTGAAACCGGCCAGGGCTTCGCGTTGCTGGCTGGCGAAACCGGAGATGGACTCGTCGAGAAATACCGCGTCGTTGTCCTTGACGCTGAGGCCTTCGGGCAGGGTGTTTTCGGCGATGATCAGCACGGTTTTGCTTTGCTGATTGGTGTACATGGTGCCCTTGGCGCCGGACGTGCCATTGGACGCATCACCTCCGGGCAATGGGTTGGCAATAAAACCCTTGGGCAGGCTGAAGGTGAATTTGTTGCCCAGCACCGCGACTTTTTCCGCGGTTGCAGTCTTGGTCGTCGGCTGGCTGGCGGCGTAGACGCTGGCGGCGCCGAAGGTGGTGAGCGCTGTCAGCAACAGAACAGCGGCTTTACTGACGATAATTTTTTTCAGCAGCGACATGCGAGTCTCCGGGTGTGATCGCGCGAGGTGACGATCATCCCACGGGGTCCCTCACTCACTCCAGCACGAACTTGCCGGCGGCTCGGTTCTCAGGGTTTGACCGACGGCGCCGTTCCGCTGCGCAGGTGTGAGGGCGCGGCCCGCCGCTTGGTTAGCAGTAGCATCACCAGCGCCACCGCCACTGCGAGCACAAAGGCCCAGCCGCCCCAGCGCGGCAAGGTCAAGGCCAGGGTCAGGCAAAAGGCCGCGAAGGCGTACATGCCGGTAGCGGTGGCGCGGAGCAGCGCGGCGGTGAATGCCGGCCCCCGGGTTTGCTGGGAGAACACCGCCATTACGCTGCCAAGCACCGGGAATACCGCGAGCAAACCGCTCCAGCGCTCACCCAGGGTGCTGGCGAACCAGGTCACCGCCAGGGTCAGCAACGCCCCGGCCAGCATGCGCAGCAACAGTTTGTCGGACTTCGGCGCGGGGCCTGCGAGCAAGGGCTGTACGGTGGGGAACAGGTGGGGTGCCGCGAGCAAGGCGGTGGCCGCAGCGATCGTCGACAACAGCAGCGACGCGGGCAGCACTGACAGCACTGCCGCCACCAGGCTCCAGCTCAACAGGGCAATCAGCAGCGCCGCCGGCCAGTTGCAGCGTTGCGCGGCCTGGGCGTAGACCACGCAGAAGGTAATCATCGCCGCCATGGCCGACAGCGCCGCAATCGCCGACTGGGTCGCAAATGCCGGACCTTGCTCGACCGCGAGGAAAAACAGGATCGGCCCGACCACGACCGGCAACCCCGATAGCCATCCCGCGACGCTCGGTCCCCAGCGCTTGCCGGCCAGGGAAATCAGCAGGAGAAAACCGGGGATCAGCACGAGTTTCAACAGCAGCACGGAGCGTTCCTTGTTCGATGGCGGGGCACACAGCATACAAGGCTTCGCCCTGGCGCCTGAAGCCTCTAAGCTGCAACATCACCGTTGTGCACACCTCGATCGTGCAGACGCGGCTGGTCGGCAAGGACCTGGCCAGCAAGCGGGATGCGATCAAGCTGGCAGCGGCGACTGCCGACCCGAGTGTTGGTCTGGGGGTTGTTTGTGGTGATCAGCGCGGCGAACAGTTGGCTGATCGTGCAACTGCTGCGATAAACCCGCTGCGCCTTACTGGTCCCAGTAGGGCACCGTGCCAAAACGCTCGACGAAAAAATCGATCACCGCGCGCACTTTCACCGACAAGCGTCGACTGCCAGGCCAGAGAATGGCGATCTGCTGGGGTTCGAGGCTGTTGGATGCCTGGAAGTCACCGAGCACCTGCACCAGCTTGCCCCGGCCCAGGGCCTCGCCGATCAGCCAGGAAGGAAACATCACCAGGCCCATACCCTGTTCGGCAGCCTGGGTCAGGGTGTCGGCGTGGTTGCCGGTAAGTGGACCCCTGACCGAATAGGGGGTCCAGTCGCCCTGGTCCTGGCGGAAGAACCAGCGTTGCAGACCGGAGTCACCCTTGTAGGCCAGGCATTGGTGCCGCACCAGTTCCGCGGGATGCCGAGGGGTGCCATGGCGTGCCAGGTACGCTGGGCTGGCGGCGACGTGATAGCGCTGCGGCGCGACCACACGGCCCTGCATGCTGGAGTCGTGCAGGGCGCCGATGCGAAACAGCAGGTCGCAGCCTTCCTGCAGCGGATCGACGTAGCGGTCGGTTTGCTGGATATCCAGTTGCAGCCGGGGATATCGCTGGCACAACTCGGCGATCCAGGGCGACAGGTGCAACTGGGCGAACACCACTGGCGCGTTGATACGCACCAGGCCACTGGGTTCGCTGGCCTGTTCCTGCAAGGCTTGTTCGGCTTCTTCCAGTTGCACCAGCACCACGCGGGCATGCTGGCGGAGCAGGCGCCCGGCTTCGGTCGGGGTCACAGCCCGGGTATGGCGGTAAAGCAATTGCTGGCTGAGGGCCTGCTCCATCAACTGGATCTGCCGCGAGATCGATGAAGGCGCCAGGCCTTCGCGGCGCGCGACCTCGGAAAAACTGCCGTGATCGAGAACCGCGACGAACAGCCGTAGCGCCTTGAAACTGAGTTCGTTGAGACCTTGCATGTAGCAGCCTGCTGTGCGAGTTGCGCAAAAGTGTTGTCGACAGAGTCGCATTTATCGCAAAGGTCGGGCAATTGATAATGCCCGTCATTCTTTTCACCCTTTGCAGGAGTTGTCATGTCTTCAGGTTCTATCAGTGAGGCCTCCGGGGCCGCTGTCACCCCGCGGCCTAACCCACTCACCCGCCTGTTGCTGCTACCGCTGGTGATCCTCGCGGGCATGGGCCTGTCGGTGGAGGCGGGTTTGCTGGGGCCGCTGGGCGTCCAGGTGGGGCATTTGTGGGCGACCCTGAGCATTTTCGGGGTCGGCTCGGCCA
Organism: Pseudomonas sp. NPDC087626; assembly: GCF_044743405.1. NCBI lineage: Bacteria > Pseudomonadati > Pseudomonadota > Gammaproteobacteria > Pseudomonadales > Pseudomonadaceae > Pseudomonas > Pseudomonas sp. NPDC087626. The sequence continues at coordinate 20,051 of NZ_JBIUWJ010000005.1, read as the reverse complement.
TCCTGTTTCTGTTGTTGCTGTTCAGCGGTCCGCAACCGGGGCCGGCACTTTGCAGCTTGCCGCGCTGGCAGTTGATCGGCGGATTGCTCGGGCCGATGTACGTGGTGGTGCTCACCTTGGCGACCCCGGTGATCGGGATTGCCATGACGATGATTGCGATCCTCTCCGGCCAGGTTGGCAAGAGTGTGCTGATCGACCATTTCGGCTGGTTCGGGGCCGCGCGCAAACCGGTCAACCGGGAGCGCTGGTTGGCCTTGCTGCTGATCGTTGTTGCTCTTGTCCTGATTGCGCGGGGTTGAACATGAATCTGTTTGGGTTGTTGCTGGTGGTCGTCGCGGCCGGTGCGGTATTGAGTGTGCAGGCAGCGATCAACGGCCGGCTGGGCCAGGCGGTCGGTGTGTTGCGCAGTAGCCTGTTGACCTTTGTGGTGGGAGCCATCACTACCGCCTTGCTGATTCTGTTCTTCGAGCCGGCCCATGCCGTCAGCCTGCTGGAGGTGCCGAAGTGGCAGCTCAGCGGAGCGCTGTTCGGCGTGGTGTATATGCTGGTGATGGTCGGCGCCGTGCCTCGGGTCGGAACGGCGGTGGCGACGGTGGCAGTGATCGTCGGCCAGTTGGGCATGGGCATGCTGATCGATAATTTCGGCTGGCTGGGTAATCCGCCCATCGAGTTGTCCACCAATCGGCTCCTGGCCATGGTCTGCCTGGGGCTGGCGCTGGTGTTGATGTACCGCAGCAGTAGTCGGCAGGCCGCCTGAGGTTTATCGACTACCCTCTATCAGGAGCGAGGGCCGCAAGGGCATGTCGGTGGGTGCGGTCAGTGCTTGAGAGGCGACATTGGGTTCGCTTCTGGACGACCACACCCATGGAGTCAGACTGATGAAAGCAGACACCTGCGCCTGTCCCAACTGCAAGTGCAAACTGGGCGAGCATTCGATTGTCCGGCATGGCAAGCACTACTGTTGCGAGGGCTGCGCCAAGCATCATGAGCACGGCGAAGCCTGCACGACGGCGGGTTGCCAATGTGCCAAAGGGACTCACGGCTAGTGGCTACGACCTCACCGTGGGCGCCATCTCGGCGCCCGCGGCGAGGTCGTGCACGCTTCAGCTGGTGGGCCGCCACGTGACGTTTTCGATGCCGAACTTCTCCGCCGCCGGCTTGCTGGTCTTCTTCACTTTCTCTCGGCCGAAGCGGCCAATGCGCCCAACCCCAGCGTCGCAACTGGCCCAGTGCCAGGCCTCGGCGTTGTCCATCTTTTCCTGGCGGATGATGAAAGACTTGGGCACACCGTGAAGGGTGTATTCGATGACGAACAATTTTGCGTTGATCATGTGCCGCTATTCCTCCCTGTTATTTTAGAGTGATCGCCTGCGGTCGGAATAATTCACTTGGATTGCCCTGCGGCGTCGAACGAGGGACTCGAACGGTCTGGGTGACAAGGTGCTCCTGATGCCTTGAATGAACGTTGGATCAAGGGACGATGACCACTATCTCCACGAAAGTATTAATACTATTTACCGTGGCTGAAGGTTGTGCTCCGCGCAGCCTCGTCTAAGTTACTGATCAACCGGTCGTTGCCACGGTCCGACGCTTGATGTTGGTGCGTGTTGATTCAGTGAGTTGTTTAGCGCAAAGCACGTACTCATGGATGAAGTGCTGTCCTGAGAAGGAGTTGAACATGAACGCACGTCAACGCATGTATGTCGTTTGTAATCTTTCCCCGTTGTCGTTGGCCGTGCGCCTTGGGCTTGCCGGGCTGTTTTTTGGCCTTGCCAGCCCTCAGGCTACGGCAGCGTGCTCACCCACCAGTCCTTCTGCCGGGGCTACGGTCACTTGTACCGGTGTGCCGACGCTGCCACTTTTACTCAATACCTTCTCCAGTTCGGTCGATGCCCTGACCGTCAACGTGACCAGTGGCGCCGGGCTCAATGCAACCCTAGGTGGCGCCGCGTTGAGCCTGACCGGCAACAACGTCACCCTTAATAACGCCGGGACGGTCGATCCTGCATTCGCCGGTTTGATTACTCAGCTCAGTAACGGCGTAGTGGTCGGTAATGCAACCGCTTCGACAGTCAATATTAGTAACGCAGGCAGCGGTATCTTTCGAGGATCGGCTGGTGTCCTCGGCCAAGCACTTACCTCCCTCGACGGCATGGCATTGAACATCAACAACGGTGCGGGTGGCAGCACGAGTATCAGCAACAGTGGCACCATCGACTCCTCAGCGTTGCTCGGGTTGACCCTGACCGGATCCGATGCACCGGTGGTGGCGGTCTATGGTGGTTCGCAGGTTTCCATGAGCAACGCCGGTTCCATTGTCGGGCGGGTGGCATTCGAATCTTCGGTGGGCGGCAACTCCTTCATCAACACAGGTACCATCAGCGGCGGTGTCTCGATGGGGGCGAACAGCACCAACACCTTCACTGCGGTCACGGGCTCGAGCATCTCGAACGGCGGTGGAGCAGGGCTCAGCTTGGGCGCACCGGTCGGAATCAACCTGACCTATGCGCCAACCGGCCAGGTCGACGGTGGTGCTGGTGGCAACAACAATTTGATCCTGCAAAACCCGATCGGGAGCGGTGGCGGCGCCTCAGGAGTCGGCACCGCATCCAGCGTCAACTACATCAACTTCAATAATCTGCGGCTCGACAGTGGCACCTGGACGCTGGAGGGGCCGTTGGTCAGTGGCAGTTCGACGCTGAATGGCGGAGTGGCGCTGTTCAACAACAACGCAACGTTCGGTAGCGGTGCCTTGACTGTCAATGGCGGGATTTTGCAGGCCAGTAGCCCTGGCCTGAACCTGAGTAACCCGATCACCCTGGGTATCAATGGCGCCGTTCTGCAAGGCGGCAATGGTGTCACGCTGTCCGGAGTGATTGCGGGTACCGGAGCGCTGGTCAAGAGCGGTAACGGCGACCTGACACTCGATGGCATCAACACCTTCCATGGTGGGACCACCCTGAACGTGGGCAACCTGATTCTCGGTAGTGCCAATGCCTTGGGTACCGGTGTGTTGACGGTCGAGGGTACCTCGAGCCTGGACAGCACCTCGGCACTGAGCCTGTCCAATGGCCTCAACCTCAATGCCGCGTTAACGGTGGCCGGGAGTAATAACCTGACCCTGTCTGGCGTGGTTGCCGGTACTGAGACTTTGAACAAGGAGGGTCTGGCCGACCTAACCCTCAGCGGCGCCAACACCTTCACTGGGCAGTTCAATGTGCTCGGCGGCAGCCTGAGTACGCTTGGCAGTTCGGCACTTGGCAGCAACGCAGGCGTTAATCTGGCAGCTGGGAGTCGGCTCAATCTCGGCAGCTCGGCGAGCGTCGCCAGCCTGACTGGCAGTGGCTACGCGCTGATCAGCGCCGGCAACACCTTGAGCGTCGGTGGCGGTAATCAGAGCAGCGCCTTCGACGGTATCCTTACCGGCACTGGCGAGCTGCGCAAACTCGGCAGTGGCACCCTGACCCTGACTGGGTACAACAACTTAACCGGCGATACCCGTATCGATAGTGGCACTCTGAATTTGACCGGCTCGCTGGCCAGTGCCAACGTGGTCGTTAACAGCGGCGCTACCCTGACGGGCTTTGGCACCGTCGGTGGTATTGCCGGCAGCGTGCATGTGCTCGATGGCGGCCACCTGGCCGTGGGCAGCGGCTTGGGCTTACTGACGGGCTCTGTGGTATTGGGTGCCAACTCGAACCTGGACGTGAGCCTAGGTACTCCGGAGGCCGGCGGCGGCAATGCGTTGCTGAATGTCAACGGCAACCTGACGCTCGATGGCACCCTCAACGTCAGTGGTTTCGGCGGTTTTGGCAACGGCGTGTATCGGCTGATTAACTACTCCGGCGGCCTAACTGATCACGGCATGCTCATTGGCAGCGTACCCGGCAGCGTCACGCCAGGGGATCTGCAACTGCAAACGGCTATCGGTAATCAGGTCAATCTGTTGGTCAGCACACCGACCGTCCCCGTGCAGTTCTGGGACGGTGGGCAACTGGTAAGTAACGGCGTCATCGATGGCGGCAGCGGCACCTGGGCCAGTGGCAGCACCAATTGGACCAGTGTCGACGGCACGCTGAACCAGACTTGGGCCAACGGTCTCGCGGTGTTCCAGGGGGCGGCGGGGACGGTGACCGTCAACGGCGCGCAAAATATCGTCGGTCTGCAGTTCGTCACCGATGGCTATAGCGTGCTGAACGGCTCGGCGGGTTCGCTCAACCTCATCAACGGCACTCTGGGTAACGCCTTGGTTCGCGTCGAAGCCAACGCCACCGCGACCCTTGGTGTAGCGCTAAACGGTGCTGGCACTCTGGGTAAGTATGACTTCGGTACCCTGGTGCTCAACGCCGCCAACGGCTACACCGGCGGTACCGTTTTCAACGGTGGAAAGCTGGTGTTGGGCAACAACTTGGCCCTTGGCACTGGCATGTTGACCGCCGCCAACGGTGCCACGCTGGATAGCAACACCGCCGTCAGCCTCGATAACAATATGCTGCTCAACGGTTCACTGTATTTCGCTGGTTCCAACCCCATGACTCTCAATGGCGTGATCAGTGGCGACGGCATCCTGATCAAGACTGGCGCCGCCAGCCTGACCCTCAACGGCAGCAACAGTTACGGCGCCTCGAATCTGTCTGGCGGGACGCTGATCCTTGGCAGCAACGCTGCCATCGGCAGCGGTATTCTCTTTGTGGCAGGTGATGGCGGCACCCTTGACAGCACCTCGACGTTGCAATTGGCCAACCCCATCCACCTCGATGCGCAACTGACCTTGGCGGGCAACCAGGCTACGACCCTCAGCGGTACGATTTCCCGCGGCGCCAGCCTGGTAAAAAATGGCAACGCCAGCCTGGTGCTCAGCGGTACCAACACTTACCAAGGCGGCACCACACTGAACGGTGGTAGCACTTCTGGCGACACCCGCAGCCTGCAAGGGGCAATACTCAACAACGCGGCGCTGACCTTCGAGCAGACCAGCAACGGCACCTATAGCGGTCAACTCACCGGCGTTGGCACCTTGAGCAAGACCGGTACCGGTCAGTTGCTGCTGGCGGGCAACAACACGTTCACCGGCAACACCAATGTCCAGGCCGGTGGCTTGCGGGTCGACGGTGTACTCAACAGCGCCAATGTCATCGTCGCGAATGGTGCGCAGATCGGGGGTAGTGGCCAACTGGGCGGTTCGGTGCAACTGGCCAGTGGCGCGACACTGTTCGGTGGCGATGCAGCGTCGCCGCTGTCGATCGGTACCCTGGCATTATCGTCGGGGACCAATCTGGACTTCAGCCTGGGCGCGGCCACCAGCTCCACCACCGTAGTCGACATCAACGCAGACCTGATCCTCGACGGCACGCTCAACGTTACCGACGCTGGCGGCTTCGGCGCCGGGGTCTATCAACTGTTTCGCTATGGTGGCAGCCTGGCAGACAACGGTTTGACCTTCGGCAGCCTGCCGGTATCAGCCGCGGACCTGATCCTGCAAACTTCGTTGGCCCATCAGGTCAACCTGCTGGTGCAGGGGGCATCCGCTCAGGTGCAGTTCTGGAATGGTGGCAAGACCAATGCTGACGGCACTATCAGCGGCGGTAGCGGTGTTTGGGGGACGGGCACCAATTGGACTGACCCCAGCGGTACTCAAAGCCAAGGATCGAGCAACAAGTTCGCGGTGTTTGGCGGGCAGGGCGGCACGGTCACTGTGGTCGGCAATCAGGGCTTCACCGGCTTGCAATTCCTCGACCCGGGCTACGTGCTGGTCGCTGGAGCTGGGGGTAGCTTGAGCCCGATCCATGTCAGCAACGGAACGTTGCCAGTGGTGCGGGTCAATGCCGGGGTCACGACCGTAATCGACGCACCCTTGATTGGCAGCGGCGGCATTGAAAAACGCGATGCCGGTACCTTGTTGCTGACTGGTGCCAACACCTACCGTGGTGGTACCACCGTAGGTGGCGGTACCCTGGCCGGCAACACCACCAGCTTGCAGGGCAACATCCTCAACAATGCTCAGCTGGCTTTCATGCAAACCAGCAATGGCCGGTTCAATGGCGTGCTGACCGGTATCGGCAACTTGATCAAACAGGGCACCGGTACGGTGTTGCTCACCGGCAATCATCCGTTCAGCGGCACCACGTCGGTACAGCAGGGGCAGTTGCAAGTTGGTGATCGCAGCAGTCCGACCACATTCGCCGGGCCGGTCACCGTGGCCAATGGCGCGGGCCTGAGCGGTAACGGCAGCGTCGGTACACTGGTCAACCACGGATTGGTGCAGTCTGGTGGTAGCGCCGGGACCTTGAGCGTCGCGGGCAACTTCAGCAACACCGCCGATGGTGCGCTGAACCTGAGTGTGATGGTACCCACCAACACGCCTTTGGTGGTTGACGGCACGGCGACCCTCGGCGGTGGTTTGCAAGTCAGCGAACTTGCGCCCTACACCGGTGATACCACCTACTCGCTGATAACCGCCGGGGGTGGCGTCAATGGTACCTTCAGCAGCAGCCATCTGCCGGCCCTGGCGTTCATTGACACCGCACTGTTGTATGGCGCCAATCAGGTGAGCCTGGCGCTGAAACGCAACCAGACGTCCTTTGCCGATGTCGCGGTGACCGCCAACCAGCGTAGCGTGGCCGCTGCTCTGGATGCCTACGTCGGGGATGACAACGATGCAGGGAATGCCTTGCACAACCAGATCCTCAATCTGGATCGCGCATCCGCCAGCTCGGCCTTCGACAGTCTGTCGGGGGAAATTCACGCCAGTACCGTCAGTACGTTACTTGAAGACTCGCGCTACGTGCGTGACGCGGTCAACGACCGAATGCGCCAACCGTCCTGCCTGGGCATGGACGACCCACGCAATAGCCTGGCCCCGAGCGAAAACAGCTTGAGTGGCGAAGGTTGCCAGGGGGAAATGGTTGGCTGGTTACGGGTACTCGGCAGTTGGGGTGAGATGGACGGCGACAGCAACACGGCCAGTCTGGATCGCAACGTCTCAGGCTTCATGCTGGGCACCGACCGGCAACTCGACAGTCAATGGCGCGCCGGTACTGCTGTGGGTTACACCCGCAGTGACTTGAGTGCCAGTCACCGCCGGTCCGACGCCACGGTCAACACCACGCACCTGGCGGCCTACACCAACGCTCAGTTCGACGCACTGGCGGTGCGTTTGGGGGCGGCGTACAGCTGGCACAAGATCGAAACCAAGCGCGATGTCAGTGTCGGCAGTTACAACGATCGCCTGAAAGCCGATTACGACGCGGACAGTGCCCAGGTGTTCGGTGAAGTCGGTTACACCGTCGAAACTGCTGGTATCGCCCTGGAACCTTTCGTCGGCCTGGCCTACGTCAATTACGACAGCGACACGGGCAAGGAGAAGGGCGGTGAAGCTCGCTTGAGCGCCGATGCCAGTCAGGACATCACGTTCTCCACGGTCGGCTTGCGTGCCGGCAAGCGCATTACGCTGGGCAACGGCTCGCAGATCACCCCGCGTGCCGCACTGGGCTGGCGCCATGCCCATGGTGACACTCAACCGGAGGCCGACCTGACCTTCATTGACGGTGGCATGCCGTTCACCATCCAGGGCGTTCCAATCGCCGAGGACAGCGCGTTGGTAGAAGCAGGCCTGGACTACCAGTTCAGTTCGGCTGGCAAATTGGGGATTGGTTACTCCGGCCAGTTGTCCCACGATAACAAGGATCAAGCGATGACGATCAGTTTCACCCTCGGATTCTGAGCTGCCGCCGGGGGGCTTTTTGGCTCGCCGTGTGGGAGCCGCAACGGGCCATGGCCTCGGGCGCGTTGTGCTCTGCTAGAATCGGGCCACTTGACTTGACGAGTTGCCCCCCATGAATGAACCCATTCGCCTGACCCAATACAGTCACGGCGCAGGCTGTGGCTGCAAGATTTCACCCCAGGTGCTGGAAGTGATCCTGGCCGGCAGCGGCGCCCAGAACCTCGACCCGAAACTCTGGGTGGGCAACGCTTCGCGCGATGATGCGGCGGTGTATGCAATTGATGAAGAGCGCGGCGTGGTCTCGACCACCGACTTCTTCATGCCGATTGTCGATGACCCCTACGACTTCGGCCGAATCGCCGCGACCAATGCCATCAGCGATATCTACGCCATGGGCGGCGATCCGTTGATGGCGATTGCCATTCTCGGCTGGCCGGTCAATGTACTGGCGCCGGAGATTGCCCGGGAAGTGATTCGCGGCGGCCGTGCGGTGTGTGACGAGGCGGGTATTCCATTGGCGGGCGGTCATTCGATCGATGCCCCGGAGCCGATCTTCGGCCTGGCCGTCACCGGGCTGGTGCAAAAGCGCCACATGAAGCGCAACGACACCGCCACCGCCGGTTGCCTGCTGTACCTGACCAAGCCGTTGGGGATCGGCATCCTCACCACCGCAGAGAAGAAGGGCAAGCTGCGTGACAGTGACGTGGGCCTGGCTCGCGACTGGATGTGCACCTTGAACAAGCCTGGGAGCCGCTTCGGCAAGCTCGACGGCGTGACCGCCATGACCGATGTCACCGGATTTGGCCTGCTCGGGCATCTGGTGGAAATGGCCGACGGCAGTGCCCTGACTGCTCGCATCTACTACGACCGCGTGCCGCGCCTGCCGGGTGTCGAGTACTACCTGGACCAAGGGTGTGTGCCGGGTGGCACCCTGCGCAATTTCGACAGTTATGCCAGTAAGCTCGGGCGCGTCCAGGAGCTGCACAAGCGTGTGTTGTGCGACCCGCAGACCAGTGGCGGCTTGCTGGTTGCCGTGACACCGCAGGGCAACGAGCAATTTCTGGCGGTGGCCGCCGAGTTGGGGTTGGACCTGGCGCCTATCGGTGAACTGGTCGAGCGACAGACTAACGCGGTAGAGGTGATTTGATGCCCGTCGATATCACCGATTACCGCGACATCTTTCTCAGCGAGCGGCCGATGATGGACACGCGGGCGCCGATCGAATTCACCAAGGGCACGTTTCCCGGGGTGGTCAACCTGCCGCTGATGACCGACATCGAACGCCAGCGCATTGGTACCTGTTACAAGCAACAAGGGCAGCAGGCGGCAATTGCCTTGGGTCAACAACTGGTGTCCGGTCCAGTCAAGGACGCGCGTGTTCGCGCCTGGACCGAGTTCGCCCAAGCCCATCCCAATGGCGCGCTCTACTGTTTTCGGGGCGGCTTGCGTTCGCAGATCGTCCAGCAGTGGCTCAAGGAAGAAGCTGGCATCGATTACCCACGCGTCGGTGGCGGCTACAAGGCGATGCGTACCTTTTTGCTGGAAACGGTTGAACAGGCGGTGACGCAGTGCGACTTCATCCTGCTGGGCGGTATGACGGGCACTGGCAAAACCGAAGTGCTGGTGCAATTGAACAATGGCCTGGACCTGGAGGGGCATGCCAACCACCGGGGCTCCAGCTTTGGCAAACGTGCGACGTCACAGCCCGGCAACATCGATTTCGAAAACGGCCTGGCGGTGGATGTGCTGAAAAAACGTGCCCAGGGTATGGAGCAGTTCGTGCTCGAGGATGAAAGCCGTATGGTCGGAAGCTGCGCGTTGCCGCTGCCGCTATATCAGGGCATGCAGCAATGGCCGATGGTGTGGCTCGAAGACAACATGGACAACCGGGTCGAGCGCATCCTTCAGGATTACGTGATCGACTTGCATGCCGAGTTCGTCACCGAGTACGCAGAGGCGGGATTCGCCCTGTTTTCCGAGCGTCTGTTATCGAGCCTGAACAATATTCACCGGCGCCTGGGGGGCGAACGTCATCAGCGTATGGCGACGCTGATGGACGAGGCGCTCGCGCAAATGGCGCTCACGGGCCAGGTGGATGGGTTTCGTCACTGGATCGAATTGTTGTTGAGCGAGTATTACGACCCGATGTACGCCTTTCAACGGGAGAAGAAAGGCGGGCGCATCGAGTTTGCCGGGGAGCAGGGCGCGGTGCTCGAGTATTTGCGCGAACGCAACGCGCCAAGATAGCCAGCGGTCAGCGTGACGTTACAGTAATGCCGCGCCGACCAACCCGCTGAGTATGCCAATCAACATGGTCAATACGGCCACGGTCACCAGCACCCGGGTGTCGAAGTCTTTGCGCAGCATCAGCAGCGACGGCAGGCTGATGCTGGGCAGGGTCATCAGCAACGCAACCGCTGGGCCGGTGCCCATACCCAGAGCAATCATGGTCTGCACGATGGGGATTTCCGCAGCAGTGGGAATCACGAACAAGGTGCCGACGATGGCCAGCGGTACCAGCCACCACAAGCTGTCGGCCATCGCCCCGTCAACGTGGGGAAACAGCCAGACCCGCGCGGCGCCGAGCACCAGTACTGCCAGGATATAGACCGGAATGGTGCTCCAGAACAATTGCCACAGGGTGCGAATCCAGCGGCCGAGGAAGGGTTGAGAATCCGTGGCGCTGACGTTGGCCACGGCTTGCAGCGCAGCTTGCGGCACTTGCTCCGGTCGCGAAATGCGCTGGGCCACCAGCGAAACCCCCAGCACCAACACGATGCCGGCCACTAGTCGCAGGGCGGTAAAGCCCCAACCCAGGACAAAGCCCATGAACACCAGGGTGGCCGGGTTCAGCACCGGGTTGCCGATCCAGAATGCCAGCGCCGCACCCACCGACACGTTTTGCCGGCGCATGCCAGCGGCCACCGGCGCCGCACAACAACTGCACATCATGCCGGGCAGGGCGAACAGCCCGCCGCGCAGGGTCGAGGCGAAACCGGCGCGGCCGAACAGCCGCAGCAACCAGTCCCGAGGGATCAGTACTTGCAACAGTGAACCGAGGATCACCGCCAGGACGGCGGCCTTCCAGATCGCCAGGAAGTACACCTTGGCGTACGTCAATGCGGCGGCCAGGGGCGCGGTTTGCGCGTCGTTGAGAATCGAGGCGCCAATGCTGTGGCTGTCGGCAGCGGTAAAGGCCTTGAAGTAGTACGGCGACCACTTGACGTAGTAGAGGCCAATGCAGGCCACCAACAGGAACAGGGCCGGCTTGCACCAGAACGACCAGCCCCGGTTGGGGGTGGTTAAGAAGTTGGACATACAGGGGTTCCAGGGAGACAGGTCGCGCATCATACCTCACCCTGGGCCCAGCACTGGTGCGGCCGCCCTGTCAGGTCGGGCAGCTCTCCTGGCCGTTGTCCAGGCCCTGCTTGTAATGCTGGCTCTGCAAGGTGGCCTTGCCGTTGTGCCAGGTCAGCGTCAGGACGTACATCGAGTCGAAGTCGCCGGACTCCCAGTCCTCGGTGATCGACTGTTTGCTGCCCACCGCTTCGCGCGCCACCTTGTTGATCAACTCCGGCAGGTAGCCGTGGGACCAGGCGGTGTAGATGATCGAGTTGTGGTACTTGTCGTGGAGCAGTTCGTCCGCCAGTTCACTGGTGTCGTTGGCGGAAAACTCGATGTTCACCGGCAGGCCCAGCTTGATTGCGCTCGGGCTGATGGTCATCAGGGGGCGGATGTAGCTATAGGAGTTGTCGAGCTCGCCTTCCTCGACATTGCGGGTCGGGTTGGCGGCAAACACGAAATCGGCCTTGCCGAATTTTTCTGGCAGCAGCTGCGCCAGGTCAATGGCGCGGTTCAGGCCCTGGCAATTGAGTTGTCCGAGACCACCGGCAGGTTTTTCCGCATGGCGCAAAAACACCAGGGTCTGGGTGCCGTCAACCGGCTGGGCGCGACTTTCGCTCGACTCCAGCGACAGGAGCAGGGCGCAGGTAGTCAGCAGTGCAGGGAGGAACACGAAGGCGCGTTGCTTCAGGCGTTGGGTGATCTGCAGTGGGTTTCTCATCAAGTAGTAGTTCTTCAGCACATTCAGGTTAAGGCTGACAAACCTTTCCACCGCAAGCTCCCGGCTTCGGATGGTTTTCCATGTCGTTGGGCGAGTCGTCTTGCGCGCGCGCTGCCTTCAGAGTCCGCTGAGGGCGATTGGTTCGATTGGAATCTGCGGGCGCGCACTTTATCCGGGGTAGCGGTGAGGGTGGCGGAAGGTTAGCGACATAATGTTTCCGATTTAAGATGCCGGCGTCGGCAGGCTCGCTATAAGCTAGCCCGCGTACAGGCCGGCCGTGTGCCGCCGGTTAGGCCAAAATTCAGCCGTTAAATTGTCACTGGATGTTCACTATGACCGATTTGTCAGCCTTCCCGATTACTGAAAAATGGCCTGCCCAGTTCCCCGAGTGGCTCCAACTCTACTCCTTGCCGACGCCAAACGGGGTCAAAGTCTCGATCATGCTCGAAGAGATCGGCTTGCCGTACGAGGCCCATCGCGTGAGTTTCGAGAGCAACGACCAGATGTCCCCGGCGTTCCTCTCGCTTAACCCCAACAACAAGATTCCGGCGATCCTCGACCCTCACGGCCCTGACGACAAGCCGTTGGCGCTGTTCGAGTCCGGCGCGATCCTGATCTATCTCGCCGACAAGAGCGGGCAACTGCTGGCCCAGGAATCAGCGGCACGTTACGAGACGATTCAGTGGCTGATGTTCCAGATGGGCGGTATCGGTCCGATGTTCGGCCAGTTGGGCTTTTTCAATAGATTCGCCGGCAAGGAGTACGAGGACAAACGTCCGCGGGACCGTTATGTCGCCGAGAGTAGCCGCTTGTTGAAGGTGCTCGACGAGCGCCTGCAAGGGCGCGACTGGATCATGGGCGAGCGCTACACCATCGCCGATATCGCGATCTTCCCGTGGGTCCGCAACCTGATCGGTTTTTATGAGGCCGGCGACCTGGTGGGGATCAATAACTTCCCCAATGTGCTGCGGGTACTGGAGCGCTTCCTGGCGCGTCCGGCGGTAGTGCGTGGGCTGGAAATTCCCAAGCCCTGAACCGGCACGCCACTGCCTGGCGCAGTGGCTTACCTGGGCGCTGGGCTAGCGGTTATTGACCGCGAGCTTGAGGCCAAAGCCGATCAGTGCGACGGCTGCCACTCGAGTGGCGACCGTTCGGGCCAGGGGCAGGGCCTTCAAGCGGATGGCCGCGGCGTTGCCGATCAGCACCAGGGCGCCCTGGTACAGCAGGCTAATCACGGTCACGTGGAGCATCATCGCCACCAGGGTCATACTCGACGACCCTGGGCTGATGAACAGCGGGAAGAACGCCACGAAAAACAGCATGACTTTCGGGTTGGTCAGGCTGATGACCAGGGCGTTGCGCAGATAGGTGCGTGCTGAACGATGTGGCTCCAGCCCCGCGTCATTGTGCGCCACGGGGCTGCGCAACATTTGCACGCCCATCCAGCACAGATACGCTGCACCGAACCACTGCAGGCCCTGGAACAGCAGCGGGTTGGCAGTCATCAGCGCTGCCAGGCCGGCGGCAGCCGCAATCATGTAGGCCGCGTCCCCCAGCAGGGTTCCCAGCACCGCGCCAAAACCGGCGCCGATGCCGTTGCGGGCGGTGGCATTGAGGATGGCAAATGTGCCAGGGCCGGGGATCAGTTGGAAAATCACGATCGCCGCGATAAAACTGCCGTAGTTGTGTATCTCAAACATCAGGGCTCACTCCGTATCCTTCGGGGTTTGTCACCCGGGTGGGTGTGCTAGCCAGATTAGTTGAGCGGTGAATAAATGTCAGGGGGTGACGGGGCTCGGGTTCTATTGTTACCGTTTTCGCAATAAACTCTTGCGTTACCTGCATTTGTGCCAGCAGGGGCGAGGGGCATAAGCTCGCGCTTCCAGCACTTTTTGTCTTGTCCAGGCCATTGGCCTCCTGCCAGGAAATTTCATGTCCAGCCAGTTCCCCGAAGCCCGTCCACGCCGTTTGCGGCGCACCCCGCAACTGCGCAAACTGTTCCAGGAAACCGAGTTCAGCCTCAACGACCTGGTGCTGCCGATCTTCGTCGAGGAAGAAATCGACGATTTCGTACCGATCACCAGCATGCCGGGAGTGCGACGGATTCCCGAGTCGAAACTGGCCGGTGAAATCGAGCGCTACGCCCGGGCCGGTATTCAGTCGGTGATGACCTTTGGCGTGTCGCACCACCTGGATGGCAACGGCAGTGACACCTGGCGGGAAAACGGCCTGGTGTCGCGCATGGCGCGGATCTGCAAGGACGCGGTGCCGGAAATGATCGTCATGTCCGACACCTGCTTCTGCGAGTACACCGACCATGGTCACTGTGGCGTGATGCATGGCGCCGAGGTCGACAATGACCTGACCCTGTTCAACCTTGGCCAGCAAGCCGTTGCCGCCGCGCGTGCCGGGGCGGATGTGATTGCCCCCTCGGCGGCCATGGACGGGCAGGTCCAGGCGATTCGTCGCGCCCTGGACGCAGCCGGCTTCAGCCAGACGTCGATCATGGCCTATTCGACCAAGTTTGCCTCGGCCCTCTACGGCCCGTTCCGCGAGGCAGGTGGCAGTGCGCTCAAGGGCGATCGCAAGAGCTACCAGATGAACCCGATGAATCGCCGCGAAGCCGTGCGCGAATCATTGCTGGATGAGCAGGAAGGCGCCGACGCGCTGATGGTCAAACCGGCCGGTGCCTACCTGGACATCATCCGCGATATCCGCGAAGCCTCGCGGTTGCCGCTGGCGGCGTATCAGGTCAGTGGCGAGTACGCGATGATCAAGTTCGGCGCGGCCGCCGGGGCGATCGATGAAGAGCGGGTGGTGCGCGAGAGCCTGGGCGCGATCAAGCGTGCCGGTGCGGACCTGATCTTCACCTATTTCGCCATGGACCTGGCGCTTAGCGGAATCTGACCCGCAACGGGCGCGCGCTCAGCTCAGGAACGGCTTGATCCCATGGCCGTGAAAATAGCGCTCGATGAGTTTCGGGTCGGCGCCCGGGTCAGCGAGCGCCACGTAGCTGTCGGGCCGCAACAGGTAGAACCCATTGCGCGCCAGACCGGCGTTGGCATGGGCGGGTAAGTAGGCGAACACCTGCAGCGCCAGGTGATGTTCGTTGCACCAGGCGCGCATTTCCCCGCTGGTGTCGCCGTACACATGCACCTGCCAGGCGGGGAGGGCGAGGCTGGCAAAGTTGTCGCCGTCAGCGTCCTGCACCCACGGCAGGCGATCGCCACCGAACACTGTGCCGGCATGCCCCGCACTGAGCGGCATCGCCCGGTAGTTCAGGGTGATTTGCGACACGGTGCGAAACAACCACTCGCGAGCCCGCTCCAGTGCCGCCATTCTGGGTAACAGCAACGGCGCCACGCGGGTGCGCAACAGATCGGCGATGGCGCCTTCGGCTGTGACGAAGCTGAACACCCGATCGGTGGTGCTCACCAGTTTGCGGGCAAAGGCCATGCGTTCGATGGCATAGCTGTCGAGCAGGCTGTGGTTGGCGGCGCCGTTGAGTACCGCTGCCAGTTTCCAGGCCAGGTTGATCGCGTCGCCAATTCCGGTATTCATGCCCTGGCCTCCGGCCGGGCTATGTACGTGGGCGGCGTCGCCGAGCAGGAATGCACGGCCACGGCGAAACTCGTCCGCGACCCGATGATGAACCCGGTAGGTGGAAAACCAGTTGACGCGCTTGACCTCGACTTTCAGGTGGCTGATGGCCCGGCTGCTGACGTCTTCAAACCGCAGGGTCTCGGCCTGCTCGGCACGTTCATCCCGTACCGTGCCGATCAGTCGCGCACGGCCGGCGCCTGCCAGCGGGAACACGGCGAGAAAGTCTGCTTCGTCCAGGTCCACATGCAGTTCGCCATTAAAGGCCGGGCCTGCGCCGTCGACGTCGGCCACATAAAACACTTGTTGGTAGGTGCCGCCGGGAAAGCCGATGTCGAGGGTTTTGCGCACCCTGGAGCGGGCGCCGTCGCAACCGGCCAGGTAGCAGCTCTGACAGCTCTGCAACTGGCCGTCGGGCAGGCGCAGTTGTGCGGTGATGCCACCGTCATGCTCGCTGAAGCCCAGCAGTTCGGTGTCCCGTTCTACCTCGACGCCGAATTGTTCGAGGCGTTCGATCAACAGTCGTTCATGTTGATCCTGGGGGTAGATTTCCAGGAAGGCGTAGGGCGTCAGGTCCTTGCCGATGGCGGCGAATGGCAGGCGTACCGTGGGTTCGCCCTTGACCCACAGATTGACGGCCGGTACCTGGTGACCCTGTTGCACCACGGCCTGGTCAAGGTCCAGTTGCCGATACAGTTCCAGGGTTCGCGCCTGCACTGCCAGGGCGCGAGAGGTGGTGCCGGGGGCGCTGGTCTTGTCGAGCAGGCGCACACGGATCCCCAGTTTGCTCAGCCAAAGTGCCAACACCAGCCCGGTGGGGCCGGCGCCTACGATCAGTACGTCGCTGCGGTGCATGGCGTTACCCTCGGTGGAGAGTCCCGCGCAGGCGTCAGGTCTAGAAGAACGCCAACGTCAGGTTGACACTGATGCCATCGCCTTCGGGCCGGTTGACGGAGTCGAACTCGGGCACCCAGCGGGCATTGACGCTTGCCTGGGCATCGGCAAACTTGCCGCTCCAGCCCAGGTACGGGCCGAGCCCGGCCGAGTGGCCACGAAAGCCGTTCAACTGGTCGGCCGTTGGGCCGTCGTCGTCGGTCATCTGCTTGATCACGCCGCCCACCACGCCAGCCGCCCAACCGTTGCCCAGGCCGTAGGTCCAGAGACCATCCAGACGAACGATACTGCCGTTCTGGTAATCCGTGGCATCGTTTTTGGTATAGAACTCGAACGCGCCCAGCAGGCTCAACTCGCCGCCATTACCCAGCAGGTGGGTATAGGCCAGGGTTGGCATGAAGGTATAGGTGTTTTGCCCGGCGTTGGCCAGGCGATCCTTGTCGTAGGCGCCGGTCGGTACATAGATCGGCAACGATAAGGCAATGTGATCGGTGGCGCTGAAGTGGTAGCCGGCGGCGATCGGGGTGATCAGGGCATCGGCAAACTGGGTAGCGTAGTCGGTCTCGCCGACGGAGTTGCCCCTGGGGCCGGTAAACTTGGCTTCGGCGTCGGTGTACTGCAGGGGCAGGCCGACCGCCGAGGCGAAGTTCCACGGGCCTTTGCCAGTGTCCCAGATGCGCGTGATGTTGGTCATGGTGTAGGAGACTTTCATCTTCAGGCCAGCACCGACTTCGCCGCGCACCGGTGCCGCCTTCTTGCTGCTGAGTTCGCCGTCGTAATAGATACTGGTCATCGACATCACCCAGCCGGGTTCCGGGGGAATAATCCCGGCGTTGGAGTAGACGATCTGGCCAGTAATCGGCCTGCCGACGCTGCCTTCGGTGGCAAGCACCGAAGGGCTGCCGGTAAGCAGCACAACCAGCAGCGGCAAACTCGCGAACGAAACTCTTGTCATGGTGGATCTCTTGATCACGTTTTTAGAATGTACGATGGCGCGCGGCCGTCAGGGCGTGAATAAAGTCTGGAACCGAATCGGCGGCAAATCCCCACCCAATGCAAGGGGAGGCTCAGCGCTGGGCAAACGCCAGGTTCAGGCCCAGTGCGGCAAACGACGCGGCAAATCCGCGGCGCAGCCAGTTCTGGACGGTAGGTGACTCGATGACGGCTGTGCGAAAAAAGTTCGCCAGTAAGCCATAGATCACAAACACCGCAAAGGTCATCAACATGAACACTGTGCTTAAGGTGAGCATCTGCACTGTGGCCGACGGCCCGTTGGGTGTGATGAACTGCGGGAGAAACGCCAGGAAAAATATCGTCAGCTTGGGGTTGAGCAGGTTGAGCAGGCCAGCGCGCAGCATGATGGTGCCGCCACTCAGGTTGAGCGGAGCATCACTGATAGCAAAGGCCGTGCGATCGCGCCAGGTGGCGTAGGCCAGGTACAGCAGGTAGGCGACTCCGGCAAACTTCAATCCCTGGAACGCCAGCGCGCTGGTATGCAGGATCGCCGACAGGCCTAGCATCGAGGCCATCAGGTGCGGCACGATCCCGCCCGTGCAGCCCAGCGCCGCGTAGACGCTGGCTCGTTTGCCGGCGGCCAGCGCAGTGGAGAGGGTAAACACCACGCCAGTGCCGGGTATCAGCACCACGATCAGTGAGGTCAGCAGAAAATCCATTGTCAGCATGCCAGCGAACTCCAGTCGGTGATCGGGTGTCAGAGCACCCGCAAGCAATCGTTCATTGAAGTGCAACGCGGCTTGCTTTTCCATAGGAAAACACCGGAGTGTAGTGCGTGTCACTCGCCCGGTCGGTCAAAAGGACCCTTGAGCCACTCCATGCAAGCCAATCAATTGATCATCAGCCTCGCCACACTGTTGTTGCTGGCCGGGTGTGCGAGCCAGGGTAGCCGCGATGCGGCGCCCAAGCCGGAACAGGTCAAAGCTCAGATCGTGCGCTTGCTGCCCGCCAGTACGGTGGACCGGCAAGGTTGGGCCAACGACATCTATAGTGCGTTTGCCGCGCAGGAGATTCCTGCCACCTCGCAGAACCTCTGCTCGGTGCTGGCGGTGACCGAACAGGAGTCGACCTTTCAGGCTGACCCGAAAGTACCGGGGCTGGGCAAGATTGCCCGGGACGAGATCGACCGCCGTGCTGCCAGGGCGCATATCCCCAGTCTCCTGGTGCGGGGGGCCTTGCAGGTCAGCTCGACCAATGGCAAGAGTTACAGCGACCGGTTGAATGCGGCGCGTAGCGAAAAAGAGCTCAGCGCGATCTTCGATGACTTCATTGGCCGGGTGCCTATGGGCAAGACCCTGTTCGGCGGGTTCAACCCGGTGCATACCGGTGGGCCGATGCAGGTCAGCATTGCGTTTGCCGAGAAACAGGCGCGCAACTATCCGTACCCGGTGGACGGCTCGATCCGTCGCGAGGTATTCACCCGGCGGGGCGGCATGTACTTCGGCATCGCCCATCTGCTTGGCTACCCGGTGAACTACAGCCAGCCGCTGTACCGCTTCGCCGATTTCAATGCCGGTTGGTACGCCAGCCGCAATGCGGCATTCCAGGCTGCGCTGAATCGCGCGACCGGCGGCTCCCTGGCCCTGGATGGAGACTTGATTCGCTACGGTTCGCTGCTGCCGGGCTCGACTGAGCTTGCAGTGCGCAGCCTGGGTAAACGCCTGGATATGCGCAACAGCACCATCCGCGATCAACTGGAGCTGGGAGACAGCCTGGCTTTCGAAGACAGCAAACTCTACAAGCGGGTATTCGCGCTGGCCGAAAAGTCGCAAGGCAAGGCGTTGCCCAGGGCGGTGCTGCCGGGGATCGAGCTACAGAGTCCGAAAATCACCCGCAAGCTCACCACCGCGTGGTTCGCCAAGCGTGTCGATGAGCGTTATCAGCGGTGTATGAAGCGCGCAGCCGCGGGCTAGTGCAGAAAGTAGACGAAAAAAAGCCCGGCAGAGTGTGCCGGGCTTTTTGTTGAGTATTGCCGACCGGCAATTCATGCACGGTTCTGGGTCAGGCGATCAGAGCCACCTTCGGCGACGCGGTTCTGTTGCAGGCGGTCAGAGCCACCTTCGGCGACGCGGTTCTGTTGCAGGCGGTCGGAGCCACCTTCGGCGACGCGGTTTTGCTGCAGGCGGTCAGAGCCACCTTCGGCGACGCGGTTTTGTTGCAAGCGGTCGGAGCCACCTTCGGCGATCACGGCTGGTTGCTGCATGGCGGTGACGGGTTGTGCGAGGTCGGCGGCGAATGCATTGGCGGCCAGTAAGGAGAGAGCAAGGCTGAGGATGAGGTGGCGTTTCATGAGAGTGTG
Source organism: Pseudomonas sp. NPDC087626 (assembly GCF_044743405.1). Lineage (NCBI taxonomy): Bacteria > Pseudomonadati > Pseudomonadota > Gammaproteobacteria > Pseudomonadales > Pseudomonadaceae > Pseudomonas > Pseudomonas sp. NPDC087626. The sequence continues at coordinate 458 of NZ_JBIUWJ010000005.1, read as the reverse complement.
CTCCGGGGTGTCTTGGTGGGTATGGAGCCAATGTTACGCGTCAGGATTTTTAAGAGAATTTCATTGGGTCGATGGTGAACATCGATGGCGGTGATGGCGCGGGGCCGCAGGACCTGAGGCAGTGATGGAGGAGGGGTTGTTCAAGGGGGGGGCATTGCTCTTCTATATAGAGAGCTGGGATTAAGGGCTGTTTTGGGGTTATTGATAGAAAAACCAAATTAGCAGTTGACGGCAGATTCTATATGTCTATAATTCGCCCCACTTCCGGCGCAGTCGAAACGGAAAACTCCTTGGTAAACAATGAGTTACGAAGTTTTCGGCAGCAGGTTGCTTCAGTTCATCGAAGCACGAAAGGAGTTGAAAAAGAGGTGTTGACAGCAGCGTGTAACGCTGTAGAATTCGCCTCCCGCTACCGAGTGATCGGAAGCGCAAGTGGTTGAAGTTGTTGAGGAAATCTT
>NZ_JBIUWJ010000004.1:233675-239138 GCF_044743405.1 Pseudomonas sp. NPDC087626 | reverse complement strand
TCAGTGACGCTGAGTTTGATGGTTTCGCCGTCTTTGTAGACGTCATCGCCCTGGGCTTTCAGCTCGTACGGCACGCTGGTGGTGCCCGCTTTGATAACCACGGTCGCGCCGTTGCTCAGGGTCACGGTCAGGTCTTGCTTGAGTTCCTGGTCGACTTTCACCGTGAACTTCGGAGCAGCGTTTTCCAGCACATCGCCGTTGCTTTCGATGGTGACGGTGATTTTGTCGCCTTCGTTGGCCGGATCTTTTGGATCGCCCGAGCCTGGTTCGTCCGTCACGCTGGTAGTCAGCGTGGTATCGCCCAGTGTCAGCTTCTCGAAGTTCTCAGCGCCGGTAACCGAAACCAGCTTGTTGACGATTGGAGTCTGGCCGCCAGCGAAGATGTCGTCTTTGGCGATGACGGTTGCGCTGGCCGAAGTCCCGTTCACAGGAACGGTGATTTTGGTGCCATCGGACAGAGTGAATACCAGCGGGCCGTGGTTGCTCATTGGCAGGCCAGCGGCGTTGGTCAGGGTCACGGTGTAGGTGACGGAGCCGCCTTCGGTGACGGTGGTTTTATCCACAGACAGAGTGGCAACCACTTCAGAAGTGGTGTCGCCGACTTTAACGATGGCTTCGTTGCCGAGTACCAGGTTTTCGAAGGATTTACCGTCGACTGCAGCGTCGGTGACGCCGAGTTTGATGGTTTCGCCGTCTTTGTAGACGTCATCACCTTGTGCTGCCAACTCGTACGGAGTGCTGCTGGTGCCGGCCTTGATGACCACGGTATCGCCGTTGCTCAAGGTGACGGTCAGGTCTTGTTTCAGTTCCTGATCGACCTTGACGGTGAACTTAGGTGCAGCGTTTTCCAGCACGTCGCCATTGCTTTCGATGGTGACGGTGATCTTGTCGCCGTCAGTACCTGGCTCGTCAGTGACCGAAGTGGTCAACGTCGTGTCGCCCAGGGTCAGCTTCTCGAAATTCTCTGCGCCAGTAACCGAAACCAGTTTGTTGACGATTGGTGTCTGGCCGCCAGCGAAGATGTCGTCTTTGGCGGTGACGGTCGCGCTGGCCGAAGTCCCATTCGCAGGAACGGTGATTTTGGTGCCGTCGGACAGGGTGAAGACCAGCGGGCCGTGGCTGCTCATTGGCAAGCCAGCAGCGTTGGTCAGGGTCACGGTGTAAGTGACGGAGCCGCCTTCGGTGACGGTGGACTTATCCACAGACAGAGTGGCAACCACTTCAGAAGTAGTGTCGCCGACTGTAACGATGGCTTCGTTGCCGAGGACCAGGTTTTCGAAGGATTTGCCGTCTACTGCAGCGTCGGTGACGCCGAGTTTGATGGTTTCGCCGTCTTTGTAGACGTCATCGCCTTGGGCTTTCAGCTCGTACGGCGTGCTGGTGGTGCCGGCTTTGATGACGACGGTGTCGCCGTTGCTCAGGGTGACGGTCAGGTCCTGTTTGAGGACTTGATCAACCTTGACGGTGAACTTCGGTGCAGCGTTTTCCAGCACGTCGCCATTGCTTTCGATGGTGACGGTGATCTTGTCGCCGTCAGTACCTGGCTCGTCAGTGACCGAAGTGGTCAACGTGGTATCGCCCAGTGTCAGCTTCTCGAAGTTCTCAGCGCCGGTAACCGAAACCAGTTTGTTAACGATTGGGGCTTGGCCGCCAGCGAAGATGTCGTCTTTGGCAGTGACCGTCGCGCTGGCCGAAGTCCCATTCGCAGGAACGGTGATTTTGGTGCCATCGGACAGAGTGAATACCAGCGGGCCGTGGTTGCTCATCGGCAAACCAGCAGCGTTAGTCAGGGTCACGGTGTAGGTGACGGAACCGCCTTCGGTGATCGTGGTTTTATCCACAGACAGAGTGGCAACCACTTCAGAAGTGGTGTCGCCGATGGTGACCTGAGCTTTGTCGCCCAGTACCAGGTTTTCGAAGGATTTGCCGTCTACTGCAGCGTCGGTGACGCCGAGTTTGATGGTTTCGCCGTCTTTGTAGACGTCATCGCCTTGGGCTTTCAGCTCGTACGGCGTGCTGCTGGTGCCGGCCTTGATGACCACGGTGTCACCGTTGCTCAGGGTGACGGTCAAGTCTTGTTTGAGGGCTTGATCAACCTTGACGGTGAACTTCGGTGCAGCGTTTTCCAGCACATCGCCGTTGCTTTCGATGGTGACGGTGATCTTGTCGCCTTCGCCCGAGGGTTGGTCGGTGACGGTGGTGGTGAACTGGTCTTTGCCCAGGGTCAGCTGTTCGAACTGATCGGCGCCGGAGACACTCTCCAGCTTGTTGACCAGCGCTGGCTGACCGCCGGTGAAGATGTCGTTGCTGGTGACCACGGTTGCCGTGCCGGTGGTGCTGTTGGCTGGAACGGTGATGGTGGTGCCGTCGGAAAGCTTGAAGGTCAGCTCGCCGTGGTTGCTCATCGGCAGGCCAGCGGCGTTGGTCAGGGTCACGGTGTAGGTGACGGAACCGCCTTCGGTGACGGTGGTTTTATCCACAGACAGGGTGGCAACCACTTCAGACAGGGTGTCGCCGATGGTGACTTGGGCCTTGTCGCCCAGCACCAGATTCTCGAAGGATTTGCCGTCGACGGTGGCATTGCTGACACCAACTTCCACGACTTGACCGTCTTTGTAGACGTCATCGCCCTGGGCTTTCAGTTCGTACGGCACGCTGTTGGTGCCGGCTTTGATGACCACGGTATCGCCGTTGCTCAGGGTCACGGTCAGGTCCTGCTTGAGGACCTGATCGACCTTGACGGTGAACTTCGGTGCAGCGTTTTCCAGGACGTCGCCGTTGCTTTCGATGGTGACGGTGATCTTGTCGCCGTCAGTATCTGGCTCGTCAGTGACGGTGGTGGTGAATTGGTCTTTGCCGAGGGTCAGCTTCTCGAAGTTGTTAGCCGAGACCGACTCGAGTTTGTTGACGATCGCATCCTGGCCGCCGGTGAAGATGTTGTCTTTGGCGGTGACAGTTGCGCTGGCCGAAGTCCCGTTCGCAGGAACGGTGATCTTGGTGCCGTCGGACAGAGTGAAGACCAGCGGACCATGGCTCGCCATCGGCATGCCGGCAGCGTTGGTCAGGGTCACGGTGTAAGTAACTTCACCGCCCTCGGCGACGGTGGATTTATCCACCGTCAGGGTGGCTTTCACCTCAGTGAGGGTGTCGTCGATGGTGACTTGGGCTTTGTCGCCCAGTACCAGGTTCTCGAAAGACTTGCCGTCAACGGTGGCATTGCTTACACCAACTTCCACGACTTGACCGTCTTTGTAGACGTCGTCGCCCTGGGCTTTCAGCTCGTATGGAACGCTGGTGGTGCCGGCCTTGATCACCACGGTGTCGCCGTTGCTCAGGGTGACGGTCAGGTCCTGTTTGAGGACTTGATCAACCTTGACGGTGAACTTCGGTGCAGCGTTTTCCAGCACGTCGCCGTTGCTTTCGATGGTGACGGTGATCTTGTCGCCGTCAGTACCTGGCTCGTCAGTGACCGAAGTGGTCAACGTCGTGTCGCCCAGGGTCAGCTTCTCGAAATTCTCTGCGCCAGTAACCGAAACCAGCTTGTTGACGATTGGAGTCTGGCCGCCAGCGAAGATGTCGTCTTTGGCAGTGACGGTCGCGCTGGCCGAAGTCCCATTCGCAGGAACGGTGATTTTGGTGCCATCGGACAGAGTGAATACCAGCGGGCCGTGGTTGCTCATCGGCAGGCCAGCGGCGTTGGTCAGAGTCACGGTGTAAGTGATGGAACCGCCTTCGGTGACGGTGGTTTTATCCACAGACAGGGTGGCAACCACTTCAGAAGTGGTGTCGCCGACTGTAACGATGGCTTCGTTGCCGAGGACCAGGTTTTCGAAGGATTTGCCGTCTACTGCAGCGTCGGTGACGCCGAGTTTGATGGTTTCGCCGTCTTTGTAGACGTCATCGCCTTGCGCCGCCAACTCGTACGGAGTGCTGCTGGTGCCGGCCTTGATGACCACGGTATCGCCGTTGCTCAGGGTGACAGTCAGGTCCTGCTTGAGGACTTGATCAACCTTGACGGTGAACTTAGGCGCAGCGTTTTCCAGCACGTCGCCATTGCTTTCGATGGTGACGGTGATCTTGTCGCCTTCGCCCGACGGTTGGTCGGTGACGGTGGTAGTGAACTGGTCTTTGCCCAGGGTCAGTTTCTCGAACTGATCGGTGCCAGAAACGCTTTCCAGCTTGTTGACCAGCGCTGGCTGACCGCCGGTGAAGATGTCGTTGCTGGTGACCACGGTAGCCGTGCCAGTGGTGCTGTTGGCCGGAACGGTGAGGGTGGTGCCGTCGGAAAGCTTGAAGGTCAGCTCGCCGTGGTTGCTCATCGGCAGGCCAGCGGCGTTGGTCAGGGTCACGGTGTAGGTGACGGAACCGCCTTCGGTGACGGTGGACTTATCCACAGACAGAGTGGCAACCACTTCAGAAAGGGTATCGTCGATAGTGACTTGGGCTTTGTCGCCCAGCACCAGATTCTCGAAGGATTTGCCGTCAACGGTGGCATTGCTGACACCAACTTCCACGACTTGACCGTCTTTGTAGACGTCGTCGCCCTGGGCTTTCAGCTCGTACGGCACGCTAGTGGTGCCGGCTTTGATGACGACGGTGTCGCCGTTGCTCAGGGTCACGGTCAAGTCCTGCTTGAGAACCTGATCAACCTTGACGGTGAACTTCGGTGCAGCGTTTTCCAGCACATCGCCATTGCTTTCGATGGTGACGGTGATCTTGTCGCCTTCGCCCGACGGTTGGTCGGTGACGGTGGTAGTGAACTGGTCTTTGCCCAGAGTCAGTTTCTCGAACTGATCGGCGCCAGATACGCTTTCCAGCTTGTTGACCAGCGCTGGCTGACCGCCGGTGAAGATGTCGTTGCTGGTGACCACGGTAGCCGTGCCGGTGGTGCTGTTGGCCGGAACGGTGATGGTGGTGCCGTCGGAGAGCTTGAAGGTCAGTTCGCCGTGGTTGCTCATCGGCAGGCCAGCGGCGTTGGTCAGGGTCACGGTGTAGGTGACGGAGCCGCCTTCGGTGACGGTGGTTTTATCCACAGACAGAGTGGCAACCACTTCAGACAGGGTGTCGCCGATGGTGACTTGGGCTTTGTCGCCCAGCACCAGGTTCTCGAACGACTTACCGTCGACGGTGGCATTGTCGATACCGACTTCCACAACTTGACCGTCTTTGTAGACGTCATCACCTTGCGCCGCCAACTCGTACGGAGTGCTGTTGGTGCCGGCTTTGATGACCACGGTATCGCCGTTGCTCAGGGTCACGGTCAGGTCCTGCTTGAGGACCTGATCGACCTTGACGGTGAACTTCGGTGCAGCGTTTTCCAGCACGTCGCCGTTGCTTTCGATGGTGACGGTAACGGTGTCGATGCTATCGGAGATGGTGGTAACGGCCGGAGTAGTGCTAGGCACCAAGCTCTCAAAGTTACCGCCAGTGGTAGCCGTGATCGTCGTGCTAACGGTGCTGCCG